>NZ_JADNQW010000011.1 GCF_015709455.1 Methylosinus sp. H3A | reverse complement strand
AATGCAATTTGAGACATGAAAGACCGCCGAAGTCAGGGCATCGAGCAATACTCTCCAGTAGAGCCACTGGTTTTGACGGCGTCATGACGGCCGCGCGATCAGACGCCAGATTACGGCCACGGTTTCGTTGCCCCTCTGTCACACAAGCGTGCGATTCCACAACGACGTCAGCGAAGGCGCGAGTTTATTGGTAATTGAATTTGTCGATCGGAGTCGCGTTGTGTTTCGTTGTACCAAGCGCCGGCGCGCCGGTTCATTCTCTTCCGCGGCCCGGCGCTGGTTGGTCGCGGCGGCGCTGACGATGTCGCAGGGCCTGCTGCAATCTTGCTCATCGCCCGAACAATTGACCGGCGTCGGCCCGGTCGACAGCGTCGACTCCATCCGACACGCCGATTTGACCGCGCGCTTTCCGCTTCTCGCCGATCACACTCGCCGAGAGTCGCAAAATCCACCGATGCTCTTTCCGGCCCGACAGGGAGCGCCCAAGGCCGCCGAGGCGATGGCGTTCGCTTCGCCGGCCTCCGGCGCGACCGAACGCGGTGACGGCGTCGAGATCAACTTCGATCAGGCCGATGTCCAGACTGTCGCAAAGGCCCTGCTCGGCGATGCCTTGGGACTGAATTTCGTCGTCGATGCGCGCATCACGACGCCAATAACGCTCTTGGCGACGGCGCCGATCGCGCGCAAGGACGTTCTGCCCGCACTGGAGAGCGCTCTGCGAATGTCCAATGCGGCGCTCGTGCGCGACCATGACGTCATCCGCATCATGCCGATCAACGAGGCCAATGGCACGGGGCCTGTCACATTCGGCATGGATCAGCCGGGATTTGGCGTCACCATCGTCCCGCTGCGCTATACGTCCGCAGCCGCCCTGATGAAGGCGGCCGAAAATTTCGTGAGCCGCCCCAACATGATCCGCGCCGACACGGCCCGCAATTTCATCCTGGTGCAAGGCTCGACGAACGAGCGACACGCGGTGCTGAGCATGATCGCCGGCCTCGACGTCGAGTGGATGCGCAACCAATCCGTCGGCGTCTATCCCCTGAAATCGACGTCGCCGGCGACGCTCGTCCGCGAGCTCGAGCAGATTTTCGAGACGGGAGAAGGCGCACAAGGCGCCGGCGCGGTGAAATTCCAGCCTATCTCGCGCATGAACGCCGTTATGGCGATGACACAAAGTCCGAGGACGCTGGAGCGCGTGACGCTATGGGTGCGGCGTCTCGATCGTTCGGATATGACGGGCACGACAGTGCGCATCTATCGTCTCGAAAATGGCAACGCCACCAAAATCGCCAAAATTCTCAATGAGATTTTCGTTGGCAAAGGCGCCGGGTCGACGACGAGCGATTCCGCGACCAGCCAGATCGCGCCAGGCGCGAGCGCGGCTCAATCCAAGCTCGACTCTGTGTCCTCAGGCAGCGCTTTCGGCAACAGCAACAACGCCAACAGCTCCAACGCGCGCCAAGCCAGCGGCGCAGGCGCAGGCCAGAGCGGCGGCCAGATCGCCGCCTCCTTCGAGAATTTCAACGAGAAGAAGGAGGCCGACGCGGAGACCAAAAGCGACGCCTCCTCGCCCGGCAGCCTGCCCCGCGGCGTCTTTCAAAACGTGCGCATCACGGCCGACAGCAGCAATAATTCGATTATCGTCTACTCCAATCAGGACGACTATCGCGTCATCGAACGCTCGCTGCGAGAACTCGACAGGCCACAAATGCAGGTGGCCATAGAGGCGACCGTCGCCGAAGTCTCGCTGACGGACCAGCTGCAATATGGGGTGCAATATTATCTCGGCAACGCCACCAGAGCCAATGCGTCGCAGGCCAATGCGTCCGCCGCGACATCGACATCGACCACCTCCTCCGATACGACATCCGCCTCTTCGACGGCGAGCGCGGTGTCGAACCTCGTGCTCCAGCGCGTGCTGCCCGGCTTCAATATGGTGCTCGGTCCGGAGGCGCGACCTCACCTCATTTTGAATGCGCTTTCGACGCTCACCAGCGTCAAGGTTCTGTCCGCGCCTTCGCTCGTCGTCGCGGACAATCAACCAGCGCTTCTACAGGTGGGCCAGGAAATCCCGATCTCGACCGGCACGGCGAATATCCTCACGAACGCCAACACCGTCGTCAATTCCTTTCAGATGCGCGACACCGGCGTGATCTTGAAGGTCTGGCCGCATGTCCACGCAAATGGGACGATCCAGCTCGAAGTCGAACAGGAAATTTCCAATGCGACGAGCGCGAGCCTGACGCCGACCATCTCCCAACGGCGCGTGCATTCGACCATTTCCGTGACGAGCGGCCAGACGGTGATGCTCGGAGGCATGATCAGCGAGCAGGATAACAGCACATTGGACGGCCTCCCGATTCTGCGCCGCATCACCTATCTCGGCGATCTGTTCGGCAACACCGACAAATCCAAGAGCCGGCAGGAGATCATCGTCTTCGTCAAGCCTCAGATCATTCGCAACGGCTTCGACGCGCAAGGCGTAGCAGAAGAATTCCGCTCGCGGCTCGAGTCGATGCGCAGCGTGGCGGCCGTCGTGCCCGCCTCCGAGCCGTCGCCCGCTCGTCATATCCGCAAATGAACGGCGCCTTTCGACCGACCGAGGGGCCCCCTGAGCTGGACGCGTCGCCGTCGTATCGATGGCGACCATGGTCTCGCGAACGAAATTCCATCAAATCGGCAAAAATCGCGCGCCTGTCATTGCCGGGTCATCCGCTCGACCTATCCGCATGCGCATATTCGAGACGTCGAGGCTCGCAGCCACGATGGAAGCGGAGCGTGTTCGATGACGATCGAAACCAGCCGCGCGACTTTGATCAATTTGCTGCTCACGGGATATGAAGATCTCAAGCGGCGCCTATCGCGTCGACTGGGCTCGACGGATATGGCCGCGGACGCCCTGCAGGACACATTCCTGCGGCTGTATTCGAGCGTAGAGATCGGTCCGATCAAGCGTCCGAATGCCTATATTCTCCGTATCGCCACGCGGCTCGCCGCGGATCGGCGCAGGGCCGAATTGCTCGGCGGCCCGCCGGAATCCGAATTCTTCCTGGATATTGTCGACGACGCGCCGGATCCGGAGCGCATCGTCGAGGCGCGTTCCGAAATCGAGGCGCTGAAACGCGGCATGATGGAAATGCCGCAGCGGCGACGCGACATATTGCTCGCTGTCTCCATCGACGAAGTCCCTTCCTCCGCTCTCGCAAAGCGTTTCGGTGTGACGAAGCGCACGATTCAAGCGGAATTGAAGCTGGCGCTGATCCATTGCGCGAAGCAGCTCGATCGCGACATCGGCATACGCATGCCGGCGCGACGAAGCCGGATTTCCCCCAGTTTTTCCAGTGACGTAAATGGGAACGCGGAAGAGGCGAGAGGGCCCGACGACGGGGGCGCTTCGAACTTACGCGATTTTCGCCCCGAAGACAGCGATTCTTGCCCCCAAGACACATGCCTCCAAGACACATGCCTCCAAAACACACGCTCCGAAGACACGCGCCCCGAAGACACATGAGCGCGAGTCGAGCGGCGGCCTTTCGCTCGTCGATCGATCGCTCTCGCGCCGCTCCCGATTCTCGCACAGATGGGAGAGAAAACCGGCGCGCGTCTGTTGCACGGCCTTCGTCCGACTTTCGAGCTGATGCGCGATCTCGAGGACATGAGCGGCCTCGAGCGGACATGCGCCTGCGAGGACGCCGCCCGTTCCACTTTCTCATTTTTGTGCTGTCCGAGTCGCTTCGGCCGACGCCGAGCGCCTACCTATGACGCTTCCGCCAAGGCGGCAGCGTGTCGGAGCGCGATTTCCGCACGATCGCGCATGCCCACGGCTTCGAGCGCCGCGCCGAGCGCCGCATAGAATTCGGCCGGTCGATGCTGATCGAGGAGAATGGCGTGGTGAAAATGCAGGATCGATTCTTTCGGCGCGCCCATTCTTTGCAGGGCCATCGCATAGGCGGCGCGCGCGGCGGCGTTCTGCGGCTCCAACTCGATCGCCGTCTCGAATTGCGCGCGCGCCTCCTGCTCCCGGCCCGCGGCGACATAGGTCTCGGCGAGCGCGAGACGCGCGGGGACGAGCTTCGGATCGGCCGTGATCGCCTGCTCCAGCAGCTCTTCGGATCGGCACAGATCGCCCGAGACGCGGCGGAGCGCGCCGAGATTGCAGAGAGCGAAAGCATGCATCGGCGCGCGTTTCAGGACGCGCTCGAAAATGGCCGCGGCGCGGGCCAGATCGCCATCGCCCTGGCGCCGCGTTCCCTCTGCGAAGAGCGCGTCGCAGAGGATAGCCTCGTCCTCGGGCGACAGATCTTCGATCTCGCGCGTCTCTTCCGTCTCCGCCTCGATGGCCGCGGCGCGGGTCGAAGCCTCCGCATGATCGGGCGAAAGCGCCAGCGCGTCCGCGAGATTGTCCTTCGCGCGATCGACGAAACCCAAACGGTGGAAGGCCGAGGCGAGCGCGACATGCCAATCTGGATTGCGCGCCTCGAGCGCGAGCGCCGCCGCGAAAGCCGCCGCCGCCGCGACCGGCCGGTCATCGAGCAGCAGCAGGCCGAGCTGCGCATGCGCCTCCGCATTCCGCGGATTTGCCTCGAGCGCCGCTTTGAAGAAGAGCTGCGCCGCCGACTTCTCCATGAGTCTCGCCGCGATCACGCCGCGCAGATAGGCCGTCACTTCTCGGGCGCTCGGCTCTTCGCTCAATGTCGCGAGAAGCACCTCGGCGCTCTCCAGCCGGCCCTCCGCAATCATCGTGACGGCGCGATCGAGAATGGCGCGGATATAGTCTGGATGCCGCGCGCCGGGAATATTCTGCTGCGTCATATCATTCACCCGAATACGATTCGATTGCATTGAAAAAGCGGATTCGGCACGACCGCGCTCATGCGGCCGCTCCCGCGCCGGCTGCATCGCGCGCGCGGCGCCGATCGCACCATTGCGTCCAGAGACGAGACAATTCGTTCGAGAGATTCTGTCCGAAACGGACCTGATCGTTCAGCGGCGAGGCCGCGACCTTGTCGCGCAGGCCGGCGCGCAAGGCTGCGAGATCCTGCGGCCGTTTCGCCCAATCGACGGCGAGCGCCACATAATCGTCGATCGAATACGTGCAAAATTCCGCGAGGCCCGCGGCGGTAAGATGCGTCGCCGAATGGCGGCCGGCGAAAGTGTCGCCGACGAAAGTGACGGTCGGCACGCCCATCCACATGGCTTCGAGCGTCGTGACGCCGCCGGAATAGGGAAACGGATCGAGCGCCAGATCGACCCTGTTCGCATAGGCGTCGAGCAATATGGGCTGCTCCGCGCCGCCGACGAGCTCGACATGCTCGCGCGACAGGCCGCCCTTCTCGAGGACGTCGTAGAGCGCCTTTTGCGTCGCGCTCTCGTTCAGACCGCCATAGACCATGAGGATGCGCGAGTCCGGAACCTGCTCGATGATACGCGCCCAGGCGCGGCCGACCTCGGAATTGATCTTGGCCGGGCGATTGAAGCAGCCGAAGGTGATCGCGCCCTTCTCGAGCGCGGGAAGCGGCCCCACCTCCGGCGTATTGGTCGGCGGATGATAGCAGACGTAGCAATCCGGCAGGCGGATGACGGGCTCGGCGTAGAATTCGTCGTCCTGCGGCGGAATCTCGACCGGGTCGGCGATGACGCCGTCATAAGTGTCGAGACCGATGGTGCCGACATAGCCGGCCCAGCTCAATTGAATCGGCGCCGCGCGTTGCGCGAAGACGGAGAGGCGATTGCCGGCCGTATGTCCGGCGAGATCGAAGAGAATGTCGATTTTGTGCTCCTCGACCAGCGCGGCGAGAGCCGCATCGTCGAGATCGGAGACGTCGCGCCAGAATTTTCCGGCGGCCTTGAAGCGCTCGCTGAAATCATCGTCCTCGCGCTTCCTGTCGGTCTTGTAGCAGAAAATCTCATAGCCGAGAGCCGCGAGCTGCTCGAAGGCGCGTAGCGTGAGAAAGGCGGCCGCATGGCGGTGCATGTCGGCGGAGACGATGCCGAGCCGCGGCTTGCGGGTCGGATCGGGATCGTTGGAAAAGGCGAGCTTGTCGCGCGGCGCCGTCGGGCGGTAGAGCGCCGCCCATCTCTTATGCGCCTCGAGCAAATCCTGCTTGGTGACGCCCGGATAATGCTGCAGAGCGAACAGCAGCGTGCCGGCGATTTGGGCGCTTTCCGGCTTGAGCTCGCCGGCGCGCCGATAGGCGGCGACCGCCTCGTCGATGCGCCCCTGTCCGAGCAGGCCGAAGCCGCGGCCGACATAGGGCTCGGCTTGCAGAGGATCGAGCTCGATGGCGCGATCGACATATCGGAGACCGGCCTCGAAGAAACGGTGATTGATAAGGAAATTGCCATAGACATATTGCGGCAGCGCGATATCCGGCGCCACTTTCGCCGCCATCTCGAACAGGCGCGCCGCCTGCTGCTCTCGCGCATTCGCGCCGAGGCTTATGCCGAGATCGAGCAGCGCGCGATGGTTCTTGCTGTCCAGCGCGGCGGCCGCTTGCAGATCGTCGACGGCCTTATCGTGTTCGCCCTCCATGGTGAGGGCGAGGCCGCGCATGCGATATGCGTCGGCATAGGCGCCGTCGTACGTCAGTGCGGAACTCAAGGCGATGATCGCCTCCTTGGGGCGACGCTCGGTCAGCAGCGCGAGGCCGAGGCTGAATTGCGCCAGCGGCAGATGGGGAATTCGCGCGAGGCCCCTCTGCAAAAAGGGAATGCCCTGCCGGGTGCGCCCCGTCCGCGCGAGGCAAGTGCCGATCTCGGTCAAGGAGGGCGCATGTTCCGGCGTCACCTCCAATTCGAGCTGAAACGCGCCGATCGCCTCGTCGAAGCGATCATGGCGACATAGAGCGACGCCATGCACATAATGATAGTTCGGCTGATCGGGCGCGCAGCGCGCGGCCTCCTCGAAAAAGCGCAAAGCCTCACGCCAGCGGTCGGCGCGCGCATGTTCGACGCCGCGCGCATATTGCTTGCGCGCGCGCGCGAGCTGCGCGGGCGGCGTCGGCGCCACGACCTCGTTGCGGGCGGCGGGCGTGACGGGACGAACGGCGCCGAGCTCCATGCGCGCCTGCGCGCGATAGGTCGGCGGCTGGAAAAAGCCTGGAGTTTCGGCCATTTCACAAATCTCCCGGGAGATCAACCAATCGACTGACCGACAAAATATAAAGAGGCTCTGCGCTCGCAGCGACTCCTTTTTGGCAAAAAATACGCAAATTATTTTCTTCGCGATCGACCGACTTTTGCCGTCTATAGGGTGTAAGGCGGCGCGATAGCGACAAAGGACGAGAAAATAGGCCGGGCGTACTAAGTATCCACTGCGCCTATATATCATCTACTTGTCGGACAACTGTAACAAGAACGTCATTTTTGAACAGGGATCGGGCGGCCTCCGTCGAGGAGGGCCGACCCTTTCGCGCGGCCCTACGCAATGATCCATTAGGAGAAGCACATGTCTGCTCTTTCTTTCAGCAAAGCTCTGCGTAACGGGAGCTCCGCTCTCGCGCTTTCGACCATCGCCCTGATCGGCGCCCCGGCGGCCCAGGCCGGCGACGGCATCTTCGGCGGCGGCAGCACGCTCGCCTCGCTGGCCGAGCGTCAGCTCAGCGCCAATTTCTATGGCTTCACCCCCAGCACCACCACCGTCGCCCCGAATATCCTGCTGCTCTATGCCGCCATCGGCAGCGGCTCGGGCCAGCGCATCTTCATCTCCAACGATCCGGCGCAGGGCTTCCTCGGCGCCGGTTTGGATCCGGCTACCCCTCCCGATTATCTCTTCCCGAGCCTCGGCTTCTCGACCTATCCCTATCCGCGCATCGACTTCGGCGCGAGCGACTCGCCGCTGCCCGCGAATTTCACGACCGGCTACACCACGACGACCTACAACTGGGACCAGGTCAACCACACGAGGACGGCCGCCGGCTCGGTGAGCTATCCCACGGCGAGCTATGGTCAGCCGATCCAGCTGCCGCTGTTCGAGGCTCCGGTCGCCGTCGCCGTCAATCTGCCGGAGGTCTCCCAGAGCACGGGCACAACGGTGGCCGGCGGCGTCACCTGGACCATCAAGTCGCAGCTCCCCGCCAGTCCTGCTCCGTACGGCGGCCGCATCCAGCTCTCGACCGCGCAGATCTGCGCGGTCTTCTCCGGCCTCGTGACGGATTGGAGCTCCAACGCCACCATCCCGACGCTCTCGAGCACCGGCGTGGCGGGCACGGAAGGCTTCGCGGACGCCAACACATGGCGCGCCGCCAGCACGGCCGGCACGCCCGGTAGCGGCGGCGGCACGGTCTACGCCGGCTCCAGCAAGCCGATCACCATTGTCTATCGTGCGGACGGCAGCGGCACGAGCTTCATCTTCACCAATTATCTGAAGACGGTCTGCCCGCTGCTCGACCCGAGCAACACTTACGGCTATCAGTCGATCTTCGTGACCAGCGTCCTGCCCAACAACAGCTTCACGCAGCTCATCAACAAGGTCACGGCCTATGGCCGCACCCTCAACACCGTCGGCGCCGACGGCAGCGACGCGGTCGCGGCGGCGATCGGCAACAACACGACGAATCACGGCTACATCGGCTATCTGAGCGCCGATTTCGTCCAGCCCAACAACACGGCCACGACGAGTCCTTACGCGGCCAATGTGCAGAACGACTATCTGCGCGCCAATAGCGTCTATCACCCCGGTCAAACGATCAGCGGGGCGACGACGCCATCCGACTTCGCCGCGCCGTCGCCGCTGGGCGCCGAAGCGGCTTGGGCCGCTCTCACCGTGCCTACCACCGCGGACTTCAACGCCTGGAACGTCTATGCTCAGACCTTCCCGGCGAACACCAATCTGCCCGGCTCGCCGCTGTACCCCAACCCCGGTTGGGTCGACATCGGCGGTCGCTCCATACTCCCGCTGGCGTCGGGCGATGGCGCTTATCCGCTCACCGGCACGGCCTATGGCTTTTTCTATAGCTGCTATGGCGCCGGCTCGGGCGGCACTCCCACCGCCGCGAGCCGCGTCTCCAATCTCGTGAGCTATCTGAAGTGGCATTACAAGCTGTCGTCCCCGGCCGGCAACGCCGAGGATGTCATCATCGTCAACGGCTTCGGGCCCTTGCCGACGAGCTGGACATCGGCCATCGCGAGCTTTTATCTCTCCAGCAGCTCGACGTCGATCACCGCCTACGGCGCAAGCCCGGCCAACGGCTGCACGAGTGTGACCGGAACCGGCGCTCACTAAATCTTTCGATCTCGATCGAACCGCCGGGCGCGCCGAAAGGCGCGCCCGGTTGCCGCCTGAAGCCGTCGATTTCTGAATATGACAATGGCGTTTTCATCATCCGGGCAAGCTGGCGCAGTCCCCGGGCGCATCGACCGCCGGAACCCGACACGCCATAGAGAAGCCGCTACGCGCAAAACAATTTCGGTCCATCGCCGATTATCACGCAGGAGAGCGCTCGCGAGGTCGACAAGCTTGCGCGACCGATACTCTGGCTAGACCGCCGAGCCGACAGCAGTCTCGAGGACGGGCGCGTCCGAGACGGCGCCATTCCCGAATTTGATGCGAGCCAAAGCACGACTAGTCAGTCTCATGTCGGGATTTTTATCGAGATACTCTCTGGAGGACGACAATTCGAGGATCATGTCTTTGCCGCCGACGCGCTGAGACGAAAGAGCCGCGGACCAATTTCTGAACCCGACGACATCTGGAATTCTGCCCAAAACTCTTCTGTATCCTTCGTTTATCAACTGCTTGCCCTGCATGGGGAACAGTGGCGCAAGATAATCCTCACGCTCGATATCCAGGAGCAGGAAGCTCCAGAGAATATCCGGGTCACAAGGCTTATTGCGAAGCGACTGGAACGCCTCCGACGACACCTCGGCCACAATCGCTTCTATCTTCGATAGCTCGGGGCGCAGGATGCGCGCCATGTCCGCCTCCTCCGGTAGGCGATTGAAGAGCTCCAGACACAGGCGCTGCGCGAACTTGTCCCCGCTGGGGGCGGAATAGACCGACATAAGCAATTCGTGAACGCGTTCGTCGGGAGGCGTGACCCGATCGGGAAGCGTGGGAAAGTCCACCGACATTTCCGAACGCAAGATCGCATCGATGATCGGAAATGGAGCGCGCAGCCCCGAGCCGAGCGTGATGGCGATCGACAATGCGATTGTCGCGCGATCGCAATTCGGTTCGTCGAGTATCACCTTGATACGATCATAGTCGATCAGCGTCGGCTCCCGTCCGACCACGGCCTCGAACAGCATGGCGGAAGCCCATTCCATGGGCGCATTCTTAGCCTCGGACGCGAATTTCAGCCGCTTCAAACGAGCCCAGAAGTCGCTCGCTTCTTCGGCCGGGCCGATGATCTCGTCGATCCATCCGGCCATATCGCGCGCGCATGTCGACCAGAGCGGCAAGGCGCATCGGCTCGCGCCATCCCGCAAGCGCGCGGCCTCTGCTTGGTCGAGGAGTCTCTCCACTGCGGATCCGATCGCTTCCGGGCTCCGCGAATCCAAACGAATCTGCCCTTCCGGACCGATGAACCGCAAGGAGGGAAGGTCCGCCGAAACGATCACGGGAACCCCCATATTGAGGCATTCCAGCGGAGCCAGACCGAAACCCTCGACGGCCGACAGGCATATGCCGGCCGTTGCGTTGGCGATTGCTGTCCGGACCTCGCTGTCGGTCATCCCCTCGCGCCACTCAAGCCAGCTCGCGCGATCCAGAATGCGCTCCATCGTCGCTTGCTGTTCTGGCGCGAGCGTTCTCCGTCTCCCGATCAACAGGATCCTGAACGCTTTGCCTTCCGATGCGAGACGATCGAGCGCGACCAGGGTTTCAACCGGGGTCTTGCGCGGTTCGACGCTGCCGAGAATGACGAAGGTCGGCTCCGCGGGAGCCGGACGCGACTGCCGCCGGCCGAATGCATCCGCGCCGAGCGGAAACAATCGAATGTCGTCGTCCGGTTTCCTTCTGCGAGCGCGACGCAGTTCCGCCACGGTCGCATGGGAGATGCCGGCGATATTCTCGGCGCGCCGAATGATGTGGAGATAGCTGAGCAATGCGCCGGCGTCGGCCCAGTCGAGGGCCGGAAAATACTCGGGGCGCAAGAATGGAAGGAGATCGTAGCCGAGAAGGAAGAACTTCGACTGATCGCTTTCGATGAAATCGACAAAGGTCGGGACGCGATGATCGAAAAAAATCTCCGCGACCAGCACGGCTCGACAGGCATCCAACGCGTCCCTCGTGGGCAACAGCACGCCTTGCGTGGCGACATAAATTTCGAGGCGCTCCACCGCCTCCGCGCTGACATGCGCCCGTCCGCCTTTCTCCACCGCTCGTTTGGCCTGCGCAGACGGCTTGTCGAAAAACAGCGCCATCTCTTCGAGGGTGTAATGAGGAAGGACGCGGACCCTGCCGTCCGGATGGAAGATCACCGGGGTCAACCCCTGGTCAGGCCAATTTCGGAACAATTCGTAGACCGTTCGCTGGACGCCGGTTCGCATCGGGTCCGCGAAAAAGCCGGTCAGGTCGAAGAGCACGGCGCCTTCGAGAAGATAGTTGGTGATCCGAGCGTCCACGATTTTTTCCTATCCCGTCTAGACGTCCAAAACGGAGGCGACATAGTCGCGCCAAGTGCGGCCCTCCTGGGCCCTCACGCGGGCCTCATGGTCCCGGATCGAGATGTCCACCTTGTCCATGAGCTCGACGATCGTGAGCGCGATCGATAGCGGGCTCAGGCGATCCGAGACGCTTCTGACGTAATGTGGCGCCTGATGAGCGTCCACGAGCGCGTCATTGGCGATCGTCCAGACACCCGTGGCGATGCATTCAGTGAGCGCGCCCGACGGTTGACCGAATCCTGCGCGTCGAAGCTGTATTCCCAAGTCGGCCGCCAGAAGAAAATCGGTATAGACGTCTTGCTTTACGGCTCCATGGAAGGACACCAAATCCGTCATCCCCAGCGGGCCGATGAACAATTCCTTCATGCGCGCTTCCAGATTCGGATCGCACGCGCCCACGAAATGCAGCTTCGCCCTGCAACCATAAGCTCGAAGCTGATCCAGAAGCAGCAGAGTTTCATAACATCCCTTGCTCGCGTCCACCAAACCGAAGGAGCAGATATCGAGCACGTTAGAATTGAATCCGACATTGTCCCTGGCCGCGGCCATGCGACGGGGCGTGAAAAGAGATTCCGCGAAGCTGACGTGCAGGGAATAGGCTGGAGAATAGCCTCCTTGCCGTAAAACTGCCGAACGACCTGCTGCTGCGCCGGCGTAAATACGAATAGGCGACTGCTCGCTTCGACGACCTCGTCCAGCATCGGCGTCGGCAGCTTTCGGCGATCGTTCACCCATGCGCTCACCTCTTCCTGGCCGACTTGTCGACCCAGCGCTGCTCCGGCCATCTTGGCGGTCCGCTCGATTCCACGCACGTTCAAGTAATATTCGAACAGCCGAGAATCGTGCAGAATGACCTCGCCCCCACGCTCGAGAAGCATGTCGTGGACAAACGTATGGTACAATGAGTTTCCGATCACATAGAAGATGCGATCGTAATCCGAGAAGATAATGTCGTCGGGACGGATGACTCTCGGATGCGTCACGCCCATGGCTCGCCGGGGAGCCTTCAGCGTGGCGACGGTGACATCCGCCCGCTCCAGGAACGCCGGCATACCTTCGGCATGAAGCTGTCCGACGCCCGTGGCCTCCGGCGGATACGGCGTCACGAAAAGAATATTCGGGCGGTCGCCACGTCGTCGAGCGGAGACCCCCGTGCCGGGGCCGACGTCGGTCGACGAAGGAGCGCTGCGACGGAAAGACAATATCTGCGGCCAGACGCGATCTCCGATCGCCTCCGACCGGAACCGGTCTGCCCCGCCCTTCTGAAGCGCTGTGGCTTTTGCGCGCCAAGCGGAATCATTCAAGCTGGACGTCATGAGCTCGACGAGTTCGTCCGCGGATTTCGGGTCGAACAGAGGAAATTCGACGAGTTCCCGGTGAGCCTCGCAGGAGGAAGCGATCACAATTCCGCCGGAAGCGATCGCTTCGACGATCGGCATAGAAAAACCTTCGATGAATGAGGAGACGATAGTCGCGACCGCGCGACGATACCCATCGGCCAGGGTGTCGTCGCTGACATGCGGAAGGAAATGCACTCGGGACCAGTCCACAGCCTCTGTCGGACCGACCGAGGAGCGCACACGCGCCTGCGCCGCCCAATCATAGCCCCCTACGATGATCAGATGCACACCGTCGAAAGTCGACGCGCCTCGCCCGAACGCCTTGATCGCCGTTTCCACGTTTTTGCGCGGATTGTCGCCGGCCGTCACAAGAAAGAAGCGGTCAGGGAATTCGTATTGCGAAACCTCACGCCTCTCCGATGCAAAAAAATCGTCTTTGACGACGATGCCCGTCACGATCGACGCGATCGAGCTGGAAACGAGAGCCTTTTGTCGATTTTCGGAGGTTTGCGAATTCGGAAGGAGAAGGTCGTATGAGCGCAGCTCGAGCGTATTCCGCAGCAATGAGCGAGCGAGCGAGTCCGAGCGGATGAGCCCCGGGAAATCGTGGGCGATGAAATCATGGACGATGCCGACGCGAATCACGTCCGAGCCCGGCGTGGCTCTCCATCTCTCGCCATTATTCAGCGGCGCGCCGTTGAATAAAATGGCGTTGTCGACGGGAACGAACCGGTCCGTCAATTCATCGAAGATCGCGACATCCGACAGCGACAATATCGGCTCGGCCGGATCGACGAGCGCGACCAATTTGGTCGCGCTGCGCAAATCCGAGGGGATCGCCTTCAACAAGCCCCGAAAATGTCGGCCGATTCCTCGATTTCTATAATCGGCCTGCTGCAGACAACGCGCATCCACATAGACTGTTCGTTTAACATGCATTTTCAAGCGGCCCTTTCGCTGAGGCTCGAACGCGAGGAGCATTGACGAATAGCGATGTAACGGCGTCGATAGCAGTCGCCGCCGCATGAGACTCTGTGTAGAGGGCCGTCCGATGTCCTGCCGTCACGATCAGACACTGTCATCAGATGTCGCTTACGAGGCTGATGTCCCTCTTCACCGCAAATCCACCGGTCGAGGTATAGCAACGGAATTGGCAGCCGAAGTGTATTGAAGGAAGTTCGATTTCTATCGTGACCTCGGTCATGCCAGCGGTTACCTCTCGTGTGCGCAACGTCGTGCCCTCAGGACCGAAGCAGACGTCGCATATCGCGATGACGCCTTCGACTCCTTCCTGCGGCTCTATTGTGAAACCGATGCGATGACGGCCGGCGGGAAGCGGCATATTGGGCCCGAAAAAGGCCATGCCGGTGGCGCCTCTAGGCATGACGACCCAGTCGCCGTCCTTCCGGCTTTCCACCAAACGCTCCGATGGAACAGTCAGCCTCCGAATTCGCTCGGGCCACGCGATCTCGAAAATTGCGCCGAGATGTTTTGGATTTCCTCACATTGAGGGTTGCGGTCATTGCGGCGCGCCTCGAACCACCAGATAAACGAATCCTCCGGGTGTGACGGCGCAACGAGCAGTCTTTCGATAGAAGACCATTCCTCATCCACCTCGCTCGGAATAAACGGC
>NZ_JADNQW010000010.1 GCF_015709455.1 Methylosinus sp. H3A | reverse complement strand
TAGCCGCCGGGCTTCAGCACGCGAGCAGCCTCGGCGAGAAAACCGAGAATCTCTCCAGGCCACAGATGTTCGATATTCTGTCCCGAAAAGACGATGTCGCAACTCGACGAGCCGACCGACTCCATATTCCCTGCCGTATTGACGATCCACGTGACATTTGCCGGAAGCGTTTCCGGCCGCGGCAAATAATATTCTAGACCAATGTGTTCCCGCACGGGTCCATAGCACTGTCGATCCATTCGAAATACCAGAGACCGGAACATCCGGCGCTGAGCAAACGTTCCGCGCCAGGAGGCATCTTCCTGAGCAACGCGCTTCTGACGGCATGGAGCCATAGATTTATGTCGGTCGCAAGGCTTGCGGCATCTGTTGTGTCACTTTCCGGAGCTTTCCTGGTTTCCGAATATGTTCCGATTCCCGGAATCACGGCCATGCGCGCAGTAATTGGCGCTCCGGCGTCAATGCACGACACAAGACATCACAAATGCGCGCCACATCCGCTCGGGTCAACCTCTCGTGAGTGGGAAGGCTCAGGCCCGTTTCCGCGCAATCGGTCGAGTTTCGTAGATCATGCCCGGCCTGCCGGTACGGCGGAAGGACATGCATGGGATAAAATACCGGTCGCGTCTCTATTCCGTGAGCATCGAGCGCCGCCAGGACTTGGTCTCGAGAGAGCGCCGCATCCGGCGCTATCTTGATCGTGTACATCCAAAACGAGTGTTCTGCCCAAGGCTCGACATAGGGACGGATCACGTCGACATCGGCGAGCGCTTCGTCGTACCATGCAGAAAGTTGCCTTCTGAATGCGAGCGCCCGATCGACGCGCTCCAACTGCGCCAAACCAATAGCGGCGGCAATGTTGGTCATGCGATAATTATAGCCGATCACGGGAAACCAATATCGCCGCGCCGGATCCATACCCTGGCCCCTGAGCAGACGAAGTCTGCTCGCCAATTCATCGTCGTCCGTCACGACCGCTCCGCCCTCGCCGGTCGTGATGATCTTATTTCCAAAAAAGCTGAAGGTTGCGCACTTGCCTAAACTTCCGACCGGACGCCCCTTGTACTTCGCGCCATGGGCTTCCGCCGCGTCCTCCACGATAAAGAGGCCGTGCGCATCGGCGATCTTTTGAATTTCATCCATGTCGCAGGGCTGACCAAACAGATGAACGACGACGATACCCTTGGTTCTAGGAGTGATTTTGGCCTCGATCGCGGCGGGGTCGATGTTGAATGTGCGAGGCTCCGCAGTCGACGAAAACAGGATTGGCGTTGCAGTACCGGACGCAGTTGGCCGTGGCGACATAAGTCAAATCAGGGACGATGATTTCGTCACCTGCGCTGACGCCCAGCGAAACGAGCGCCAGATGCAAGGCGGTGGTTCCGTTGTTGCAAGCGACCGCGTGCCTGACGCCGCAAAGCTCCGCGAACCGACGTTCGAACGCGTCGATGAACTTTCCATGTGAGGAAATCCAAGTCGATTCTAGGCACTCCCGCACATACTGCATCTCGTTCCGTCCAGCAAAGGGCTGGCGATCGGAATTCGTTTGTTGAAATAGGACATGCGGACTCACCTTTCACTCGACGGCTCTTTGCTTCGCGGCTTTGCCGGCACACCTATAGCTTCGATCCTTGCGGCAGATCTCTCACGACGACGCCACCGGCGCCGACCACCGCATGATCTCTAATTTTGATGTTCGGCTTGACATAACGGCTCCAGCCATGACGACGACGCCTCTCCAGATCCGGGCGGACGGCGATATCGTCGCCGCGGGATGTATGACGCTCGGCAGAACGAAACCCTTTTGCAGGAGAGCCGCGCCGATCCTCATTCTGAGGCGGCCTTCGCCCAGAGCGACAAAAATATGGCGCACGCCCTCGGCGCGCATCACGTCCAACTGATCATCGCCGCCGATGATTTTGACGCCGAGCACTTCGGCGCCGCTGGCATTGGGATCGGTGCAGCCGACAGGTTCGAAAAGTCCCTGCGCCCGGATCGCTTCGATGACCACTTTCGCATGACCGCCGGCCCCGATCAGCGGCTCCGGTCCAGATACCGGGAGTTCTGTCACAATGCGACCCATCGATTTCCGCCTGACTGCTTTCTCGGCATGGCAATATCGGCGACGACCTCGCTTCGATATATCGTGAGACCGCGTTATTCGCTCTCCGGCGCGCGATCGGGGCCCCCATATCCCAACACTTCGACGGTGATGATCGAAGGCGCGTCGGAGCCTCCGGCGCCGGCTTGCGGCGTGTCCACCGCCTTGGCCGCCGCGCCCGCCTGGCTGGACGCCGAGGTCAGCGCGCCGACATTCGGCCCGGTCGTCACTGTCGCCAGGCCCGAAACGGTTCCGCCGGCCTGAGCGTTGTAGGCGTTGGTGACGCGCTGCGCGACGATGGTGAGATTGCCCGCGGCCCGCACGCCGGCCGCGCCCAAATCCACCGTGCCATGCGGCGCCGAGAGGAAAGCGTTGGAAAGGCTCGGATCCTGCGTCGGCAGTGTGACGATCGCGCCTATGCCCGCGCCCGTCACGAGGCCCTGCGGATTGACCGAGCAATAGCCGGTCGAATAGAGGCACACTTGGCTCAGCACCGGATTGGAGACATAGGTCTTCGGCCCGGAGCCCGCGTTTATGTCGCCATTGCCGCTGAACAGCTCCACATTGCCGCCCTGCTGCGTCATGATGCGGCTCTGGTTCACCAGCACCGACTGATCCGTGTAGATGCGGATCGCGCCGCCGCGCAGCGTCAATATGCCTTCCTCATTGGGCTTCTTGTCGTCGCGGCCGGCCGAGCCGACGCGAATGCCGCCATCGGGCCCGATAATATTGATGTCGCCGCCCATTTGCGTCTCGACCAGCGCGAACGGCATGATCAGGCTCCCGATCGCCGAAAGGTCGGAGCCGCCGCTGCCGTCATTCGCATAGCCGAGGCTCTTGGGAACAGCGTCCCGATCGCCTCATAAGCGCGCGCATATTTCAGATAATAGGAGCTCGACGCATTGCGATAATCCGTCGCCACCTGCGTGAGGAATTGCAGAAAGGCCTTGTCGACGAGGAGATGCTGATGCGTCGCGTCGAGCGTCTGGAACGTCGTCCAGGCCTGATCGCGCGACTGGCCGAGGCTGGCTGCGATGAAGGAGAGGAAATCTATGCCGGTCGTCCTGGCCGCAGCGGGATCGATATAATGCGAAATCGCCGCGGCGTAATCGACGCCATTGGCGATTCCATAGAGCATGTTGATATCCGCGCCTTCCGCCGGCAGATAGGTTTTCAGCGTCGCGGTTCCGCCGCCGGAGCCATTGCCATAGGTGACGACGCCGAAGGCGTAGAAGCTGCTGCCGCCCAGCGGCTTGCGAATATTGCGGCCGGCCTCGATGAGGAGCGCGCCGGGGCCATAGAGAGAATATTGCCCGTAATATCGCGACCGGCGACGACGCTGGTCACATCCGCATCGGTGAAATTGAGGCCGGTGAATGTGAACCCGCTGCTGCTGCCTATGTCGCGGCCAACGAGGATCCGCGCCGGCCGCTCGACGTTGAGGGTCCCGTCGAGATTCAGGCCCGCGCTGATTTGCACCGGCTCGCTGTTCGTCAGCTCCGACGGCGCGAGCATGTAGAAGGAGTAGCCGAGCGGATTGATATATGAGGATTGGTTTTCGATGGTATTGACGATCTGCTTCGCCAGAGGAGCGTCCACGGTCAGGCTGTTGGTGATTTTGATCGAACCCGCCGCCGCGAGGGACAGGCTCGCCGTGTCGCGCCCATTGCTGTCGGTCGGATAGGCGAGGATCGTCCGCACGCCATTGGCGTCGACGCTGATATCGCCCTGCAGCGCGGCGATTTCGAGGCGCGGCGGCAGCAAGGTGGACGCCATCGCGTTGCGGCCGGCCAGCAGCGTCATCGCATTCACATTGCCGGCGAGGGTCGAGAGCGAGAGGCCCGCCTGCGCGCCATAGCTGGTGAAGGGACTGCCCCAAGTGTCGGTAGTGGCGGTTGTTCCCGGCAAATAATTTTCGCCGTCGCTTGTGTTCATCAGGAACGGAATGTAGGCGCCTGTTCGACCAAACAGCGCCGTCGCCGGGTCGAGCAGCGTCCCGAGCGTGAGATCGCCCTTGGCGGCGACGGAGATATAGCCCTCCTCGACCGCCAGCAGCAGCGGATAGGGGGCCGCATCCTTCGCGCTGGTGATCGGATTGTCGACGGTCTGCTTCACGGAGCCGCCGACCTCGATGCGGCCGGAGCCGCGTCCGACCAGAAAGGCGCTGGAATTGAGATCGCCGCCCGCCTGCACGAGCAGATTGCCGCCGCCGTAATAAATTGCGTGCGGCGGATCGGCGGCGGTGAAGCCGCCGGCGACGATGAGCGTCTCCGGGATGGAGGCGGCGACATCGATGATGTCGCCGCCCGCCCGCAGCGTGATATTGCCGCCGCCGAGTGCGCCGAAATTCTGGAAGAAGCTCGCATAATTGACCCAGGCCGAGGTCTGGCAGGCGGCGGAGCCGGCGACAGAGCAGCCGGAGAAAGGCGTGCTGTCGCCGTCCGACTTGCCGAGGTGAAAGAACCAGTCGGACCACAATTCCTGGACCGTCGTGGCGGCGACGCCGATGATGGAGCCTCCGGCGGAAACGATGATCGACCCTCCGCCCGTTCCCCAGGCCGGCGTCGAGATCAGCCCGTTCGGATTTTTGTTATAGCTGCTGGAGAGGGTCGGCGCGGTGTAATCGGCGGGCGTCGTCGCGGCGGCCCCGGCCGTGTAGACGGCGCCTTGAACGAACGGGTCCGCGAATTGCACATTGCCTGCCGCCGCCAGCGTGATCGAACCCGTGCCGGTGCGCACCATGGTCGGAATGAAGACCGTCTTCGCCGGAGCGATCGGGTCCGCATAGGATGTGTGTCCATCGATCACTATGCTGGCCGCCGGCGCCTTGGGATCGACGACGCCGCTCCGCCCGACGACTGCATTGGGATCGACCGAAGAGGCGCCGCCCACGCCGAAATAAGCCCCGGCGACGAAATCATAGGACGAGCTGGCCCCGAAGCTCACGGGCATCAGCGTCGCCGCCGAAGTGGTGTTGTAATTCGCGATCGTGACCGCCGCGCCGAGGTCATTGGTCGTGACATTATTGGCAGGATTATTGGCGATGGCGTTGCCGGGCCCCGCCGCGGCGCTCCCCGCGAGGACGATCTCGGGCGTTTCCGCGATGTTCGGAAGATAGGGCATCGCCCCGAGCCACAGCGCCGTCTTGCCGACCGTGTTCGTGGCGTCGCCGTTGACGCCGCCCGGCTCGACCTTGTTGCCGACGTAGTAACCGGACCAACTACTATAGGCGGTTCCGGCATAATAGGTGTGATAGTCGGTCGAAAATTGTGCGGCGGTTTCGATCGCCCCGCCGGCATAGACGCCGCCATAGACCGGCGGGATGGGCGCGAGAATGGTCGAAGGATAGGTTCTCGGATCGACGCCGCTATTGGCCGGCGCCTGACTGTATAGGGTGTAATAGCTCGTGATATAGCCGCCCATCTTCGCCGCATAGGCCTGATACGCGCTGGCATATGCGGCATAGCTCTGATAATGCGACGGATTATTGTCGAAATTGGTCAGATTTTGCGTGACGCCGTTCACCGAGCTCGCCGGCGTCGCGAAAGTCTGCGTCGCTTCGTCCGGGACGCCGGCGACGCCCGCGACATAGTGCGAGCCCACATAATTGGCGTTATAGGCCGCCACATAGGCGGCATAGGACGAATAATGCGTGGGATCATTGTCGAATGCGCCGGAGCCCGAGGCGTTGGTCGTGATATAGAGCGAGCTCGCGCCGCGGCCGATAGTGTCGATTCTGCCGAGCAGAGAATTCGAATAATCATAGTAATAGAGGGCGTACCAAGTGTTTTTATCGAGCTGATTATAGGAGGACGGGAAAGAGGTGGGCGGCGCGGCGATCGACGTCATCCCGGGCATATAGGCCGATGTGCCGTAAGTGTTCAGCGCAGTGTATCTGCTCGTCGCCTCCGCGAGGGAGGGATACCGGCTTGTCAGATCGGCCGCGACCGCGGCGGCGAAGAAGGGATCGCTCGTCTCGTAGAAGCCGTCGCTGATCGTCGCATTCACCTGGATATTGTTGACGGCGCGCAGGGTCAGCACGCCCGGCTCGCCGCCATTGGTCGTCCGGTAGAAGAGATTGAAGGCGGTCGTCGCCGCATTGTAGACGCCGGCGCCGAGGTTCCAATTGGAGGCGACGGTCACATTGCCGCCATTGACGCCGGCCGACGGATTGACGAGATCGATTTCCGGCCGCAGATGCAGCGAGCTCGAGGGCAGAGCGGTCGCCGGCTTGTCGCCGATCCGCAATTTGGCTCCCGCGAAATTGGCCGCCACCGCCGCCGCATTGCCGCTGAACGGATTCTGGACGAAATTCAGCAGCGTGTTCTGGTAGAAGCCGACATGCGGCAGATAGGCGCCGCTGGCCGGCGCCGCATAGGTCGAGTTCGGATAGAGGCCGGATATCGCCGAGATGATCCGCGCGCCCGATCCGTTGAAGAAGCCGGCCGGGTCGATGATCCCGTCGAAATGCCGCTGTATCTGCGCCTGCTGCGCCGCCGTCAGCGCATTATATTGCGCGACGCTCGTGATCGCGCCGCAGCCTCCGGAAATCAGCGTGCAGGAATCGGTCGTGCTCCACACTGCGAAAGCGTCGAGCACGACGCCCTGGCCGCTGGCGTTCCCCTTGGCGTCGGCATTGGTGACGAGCGTGCCCTTGAAGCTCACATTGACATTGTCGTTCGTCAGGATCGGCGCGCGCACCACGACCGCGCCGCCAGTATTGTCGACGCCCGCGCCGCCAGGGCCGCCTCTCACATCGAGGACCGCGCCGCTCTCCACGACGATCGCTCCCGAGCCGGACACATTCTGATACCCATAGGTCGCGTTCAGCGTTCCGTCCGTCGCGCCCGTCGTGCCGAGCGTGATCGTTCCGCCGCGCTGGTTCAGCGCGCTTTCGCCATTGGCGTAGCCCGGATCGTCCTTCTCCGCCGCGACATAATGCGCGTCGAGCGTCGCGTCGGACCGAATGAGAACGCCCGTGGCGCCAGGATCGGTCGCGGCTTTCGTATTGGTTCCGGCGCCATAGAGGGTGACGCCGCCGCTCGCCGAGCCGCTGGCGTCGATCGTTCCGCCGACGACGACGCTGCCTTGATTGGCGACGAGCAGAACTTCGAGCGAGTTCAACGTCACGCCCGTCGGCACGACAATGTCGCCCGGCTGATAGAGAGACGCGGCGAAGCGGCGCGTGAAGCCGCCCCAGGCAGATCGCCGACCAGCGTCCCCGTGCTCAGCACGAAGCTTCCGCCCGTATCCTTGTATTTGGCGGAGCCGTCGAGCGTCCCCTGCAGCGTCGTCGTTCCGGTATTGGAGGTCGTGATGGAGACTGCGCCCGCATAGCCGGGGCCCAACGACCCGTCGGGATTCCTCGCGGCCGAGACATCGACCTTCGCGCCGCGCGCGATCGTCACATTTCCGGCCTGCGAGACGAGCTTCACCGCGCCGCCCGGCGCATATTCCGTGCTGTAGCCGAGCACGACGCGCGTGCCGGCGGCGTTCACCAGGGCGCCGTCGGAGAGCGTCACGTCGCCCTTCGTGGCCTTCAGCGACAGGCTTCCCGCTTGCGCCGTGATCGTGCCCGAGTCGAGGATGCTCGCGGCCGTCAGCGACAAGGAGCCGCCGATCTCGGTCGCATCGACGGGGCCACCGCGCCCGTCGAGCGAATGTGCAGGGCGCCGCTCGTCGTCAGCGCCTGCGTGGAGCCCTTGGCGGCGATGACATTGGGCGAAGACAGCACGACGTCGGCGACGCCGGCGCCATTGCTCACCGTCAGCGCGCCGGAGCCGACGAAACGGATCGATTTGCCGGCCTGCAGCGTGATCGTCCCGAAGCCGTTCGCCGTCATCGTCCCGGCGTTCTGCGTGATCGTCTCGCCAGCGATAAAGTTCAGCTTTCCGTCGCTTCCCGAAAGGCCGTTGACCGTCGTCGAAGCGCTTCGCGTGTTGGTCAGCGTGATATTGGAGGCGTACACGCTGGTCTCGCCGCCCTCGCTGTAGAAGCCGCCGCCGTCGAAGACGATCTGCCCGATCGGATGGGCGGCGTCGCCGATGGAGAGGCCGCCGACATCGTGGAAATCGAAGGCCGAGGCGCTGCGCAGGCGAAGGAGATCGGCGCCGGCGAAATTGGCGATGTTCGCATCGGTCAGCGCGAGGCCGCCGGAGGCGCTGGCGCCGCCGAAATCGATCGCCTTGGCGGCGAGATCGAAGGCTTTGGCGGTGAGCGTGGCGGCGCCGATGCGATTGACGCCGCTCGAATCGATGGTGAGCGCGGCGACGCCGTCGATCGTCACGCCCTTGGCGGCGACGTCGACGAGCATCGACGTTCCCGGCGCCGTTCCGATCAGGATCGAACCGTTCTGCGCCGTCGCATTGCTGCGCGTGACGGAAACCAGAGAGCCGGTCGAGACGCGCAGCAGCGCGCCGTCGCCGGCGATGGTGATCGCGCGGTCGCCGCCGCTCGGCGCCGCTCCGACGGCGGAGATCGCGGCGCCGTCGTCGACGCGAATGCCGCCGCCGCCCGCCTTGGTCACGATGAGAAGCTGCGGAGCGCTCAGCGAATGCTCGGCGTCATTGGCGATCTCGATGTCGGTCGCGACGCCCGTCACCGCGAGATTGCCCGAGGAATCGACCGCCGACGTGCCGCCGATCAGCAAAGTGGTCGCGCCGACCTCGTCGAGCCGGTCGGCGTAGAGCTTCAGATAGCCGGACACGCCCGCCGGAACCGCCGAGTCCTTGGCGCCGAGGACGAGGATTTTGGCGGCGCTGACCGCCAATTGGCCGCCGACGCCGACGATATCCGACGCGAGCGGGCTCACCCCCGCCGCAAAGCCGAAGGAGCTGCCCGGATCGAGCGAGAGAGAATTGCGGGCGGCGAAGGTCAGGGCGCCGCCGTCGACCGGCGAGGCGGGAATGGCCGTGCCGGCGGTGAGCGCGAGATTGCGGATGAAGCGCGCGCCGGAGGTGATGTCGATCTGCGAATATTGTGACCAGGTCGATTGCGACTGCAATTGGAACAGCACGGTCTGCGAGGACCGCGTCCCGCTGATGACATTGGCGAAATTGCCGGTCACATAGAGCGATCCGTCCATCGACGCATAGCTCTGCGTCGCCGCGCTCTTCACCGATGTGGAGGCGACGGTGACGCGATAGGCCCCGGGCAAGGTCGCATACATGCCGGGCATCAGCGTGTAATAGCCCGCCGCTATGCCATTGCCGCCGGAAATATAGATCGCCGATCCGGCCGTCGCGTTCAGCAGGCTGGAGTTGAAGATCGTGGCTGCTTGTGAAGCGAATTGCGGTGCAAAGGCGAAGGTGGGATCATAGGCCGCGACTTTGGCGGAGGAGGTCGGAACGAGGGCGTAGACGGCGGAGCCGGCGAGCACATTGCGGCTGCCGCCGACGCCGGCGACGAATTCGCTGGCGTAGATGTCGCCGCCGCCCGCCAGATCAACCCTGGCTCCGGCCGATGTGGCGACATCGGCGCCGTTGAGCGTGATCGCCTTGACCGGGCTCGAAGTGAGGCTGAAGCCTTGATAATCATTAGAATACGACGTATTGCCGACGAACCACCTTTCGCCGTCGACCGTATAGCCGTAAGGGACGACCATTCCGGCGCCGGAGACGGAGGTGAGGCTCTCGGCGCCGAGCGTGACGCTCTGCGTCGTCGTCGTATTGCCGAGCGTGATCTGGCCGAAAGGCGCCCAGAGCGTGCCGTTCTGCACGATATTCTTGGCGTCGACGATGATCGCCCCGCCGGCCGAGAGCGGCTGGCTGGCGACGCCGGTCTGCTCGATCGTGATCGCGCCGCCGGCCTTCAGCGTGAAGCTGGTTCCGCTCGTCGGATAGATTTCCGCCGCCTTCAGCGTCAGATCCCCGGCGACGCCGAGCGAGCCGGTGAAACTATTGCTCGTCATAGAGCCGTTATTTCCTATCAACCGGATGGCGTCGTCGCTGGCAAACGTGACGGAGCCGAAGTTGTTGAACGTCACGGCGGCATCATTTTTGGGGGTGCCGACGTCGATCCATTGAGCCGAGATGGTCAGCGCGCCCGCGCCGGTCACGGCTGCGTCAGCGCCAGAAACCGATTTGAGCCACATATAGCCGGCGGTCAAATCCACGGTTCGAGCCGTATCGGAGGCGGCGCCGTCGGCGGGCAGCGAAACGAGAGCGCCGCCGAGGATGAGCGATCCGCGCAGATTGATCGACTGCGACCCGACGAAGGCGATCGACTTCTCGTTGAGCTCGATCGAATCGAAGCCGCTGCCTGTCAGCATGTCGATGCCGACAAAATGGCCGCTCTGCAAGGGCGCGTCCGACGCGAGCGCGGCGCTGACGACGCCCTCCGGCTGGACGAACATCGCATTGACCGCGCCCACATTGCCGTCGTTGTTCACACTGAGCAGAGAGCGGCCCTGCGGGTCTTTGATTGTCGGCGCATTCGCCTGAGGAATGCCGATCCGGAACAGACCTCCATTCGCCAGTTCCGCGCCGCCATGCGCACTGACAGTGCCGGCGAAATAGAGGGAAGAGGACCCGGTCATGCCGATCTGAAGCACGCCGCCGTCGCTCCATATCTTTTGCGTCGCGACGCGCGGCCCGAGCTGACCCGCGCCGGACGGAATCTCTATATCGGCCGAGGTTCCGTCGAGCAGGAAGCGCGAGCCGGCCTGCGCGATCACCGTCTCGCCGTAGAGGGTGATCGATCCGGCGTCGAGCGCGCTGCCAGTCCGATAGTCCGTCACGGTCGGATCGGCGACGAAGACGCCGCGCACATCGAGCGTCGCATCGGCGCCGATCGTGAGTCGCCGAGCCGCGACCGTCTGCGGCGACGACCCGGGGTTGCCCGTCGCGAGGACGCCGAAATTGGCCAGGACGATATCGCCGCCGGGCGCGATGATGTCTCCGAGCACGGTGACAGGGCCGGCGGCGGTCAGCGTCACTGTCGCCTGTTTTGTCGCATTGGCTTCCGCGATGATGCGCGCCCCGGCGTCGAGCAGCGTCCCCGCCGTCGTGCTCGGCCCCGTCCCGCCATAAATATAGCCGTATTCCTGCAGCGAGAAGCTGACTGGGTTGCGCAAGCCGTCGGGCGCGAGCCCGACCGTCGCGACATCGCGCAGCGACGCGCCGGTGGGCAGCGACAAGAGCGCGCCATCCGACGGGAGATAATTGGTCTGCCGCAAAAGCACGGTCGTGCCGGCGGTCACTGTCGAGCTGCCATAGACGCTCCACAGCGAATAGTTCGAGAAGCCGTTGTCGGCAAAGAAGCTCCCCGGCAGAACGATCTCGCCGGACCGCTCGCCGGACGTATATGACAGGGGCGCGCTCGTCTGTCCGTCGATCGTGATCGTCGGCGCCTGCAGGGCGAAGGTTCCGCCCGCGCCGAAGCCGTTGGAATAGATCGTTCCGCCCAGAACCACCGTCGCCGTATTGGGCTGATTGCCGGCCGTCGGCGCTCCGTTATAAGTCCCGTCTGAGTTTCCCTTGTCCCAGCCACCCGAGTAAGTGACCAAGGAAAGACTTCCGCCTTTGCCGACTGGCAGGCCATCTGAGCCGAGCTTCAATTTGCCGTTGGAGGCGACATAGCCGCCGCTCGACACGTCGATGACGCTGCCGGGCGACAGAATAATGCTCTGCGTCGCATCGACATTGTTCCTGCCGTTAACCTCACGCCGATAGGTCGCAGCCAAGGTGGTGATGCTGACCGAGCCGGCGTTGACGAAGGCGGAGCCCTGCAATTGCTCGCCGACAGCCCCGGCGTCATTGATCCAGAGCCCATGAACATCGAGAAGCGCATGCGATCCGATCACTAGATCCGGCGGGATCGAGGTCGGCGCCACGAGGGAGTGGACGTAAACATGGCCGGTCAGCGTGATCTTTCCGGCGGGCGCGATGATCGAGCCGTCGATCGACTCGACATTGGTCAGCGTGACCGAGCCGCCCGGCGCGACCTGCAGAACCGCGCCCGTGGCCATGTTCACGGTCGGTTGATTGATCCCGGAGTTTTGGATCGTGATCGAGGCGAAGCCTGTCTCGGACAGCCGATCGGTCAGAATGGGCAGGACCGAGGGCGCACGCCAGCTAGAGCCATAGCTGTAGGAGGAGAGGCCGTAAGGATCCTCGCCCGCGTCCGCGCTCGATTCGAGCAGATAGCTCGACACCAAGGCGTTCGCCGAGGCGATCGTCAGCGAGGCGCCGGACGGCAATTGCGCGAGCGAGGTCTGAACCGCCGTCCCGCCACCCTGCGCGCTGGCGCGCTGGCGCAGCCCCGTCACCGTCTCACCGAGGATCGTCCCCTCGAGGATCGGCGCCGCCGTGATCGACAGCGAGCCGGCGCTGGCGCCGGCGATGTAGCTCGGCTCGTAAGAGGCCCTGCTCAGCAGCGGATTGACATAGGTCTCGGTGACGCCCCAGCGTCCATGATCGGCTGTGAAGCCGCTTCCGGCCGCGACGCCGACATAGCGGATGCGATAATCGGCGCTCCCTATATCGTAGAAGCGGCCGTCCGCGCCGACGAGGCGCGTCGTGCTCACCGCCGAGCCCGTGTAGGTCACATAGCCGCCCGAGAGATCGACGATGGAGCCGGGCTGCTGGATGAAATGCGCCCCCGAGACGCTCACCGAGCCGCCGACCGTCAAAACCTCGTCGATCGACTTCGGGATCAGCTTGGCATAGCCGGAGGCGTCCACGATCGGCGAGCCGATCCAGGCGAGGCCGTCCGAGCGCGTGCCGGAGAGCCGCGTGTCGATTGTCACGCTCTTGCCGATGAGCCCGACGGCGAGCGGCGAATCGGCGATCTCGTTCGGCGTGACGAGGATGGTCACGAGGAAATTGGAGATCGGGACTCGAACATCGGCGAGGCCGGAGACGTCGATCGTCGCGCCGCTCTCGAGCAGCACATCGGATCCATCCAGATTCACCGCGGCGCTCGGCGCCCGCAGCAGCGAGCCGGGCTGGAAGTCGACGCCGGTTCCGCCGGCGGTTCCGCCGGAGATCGTGATCGTCGGCTGCAGGCTGCTCGTGAAATAACCGGCCGTCGCCGTGCCCGCCGGAACCGCGCCGCTCGTCTCGTCCGGCAGAATGGCGGTGACGCTGTCCGGCCCGAAGATGACGCTGCCGCCGGTGACCGCGAGATTGATCGAGCCGGGACGCGTGACGCTGGTCGTCGCCTCGAGCACGCCGAGCTGCTCGATCGCTCCGCCGGTGATCGACACATTTCCGCTCGGCGCCAGCAAGAGACCGTCGTTGGTCGCCGCGCCCCGGTAGGACACGGTGATCGTGCTGCCCTGCGAACGCGGGTCAGAGACGGCGATGGCCGTGTTCACGCCGGTCGCCGTCGACAGCGGCTCGCTGAGCGTCACCGATCCCTGCGCGGCGAGGATGATCTGGCCGTTCTTCGTCGTGATCGAGCCGGAATTCGTCACAGTCGGCCCGAGCAGCGCGACATAGCCGCCGTCGCCGGTCGAATTGACCGAGGTCTCGATCGACGCGCCCTTCTGCACGACGATCGCGCCGCTTCCGGCCGCCGCGATCGTATTCCCGCCGATCGTTCCCATGGCGAAGCCGGCAGAATTGCCGATTGTCGCCCCGCTGGTCGGCGCCGCGATCGAAAAAAGCCCCTGCCCGGCATTGCCGCCGACGAAATTATTGTTCGCCGCGATCTCGTTCGGCGGCGCATAGGCAGCGATATCGCCGAGACCGTCGACATGGAGCGTCATCTTGTTGTAGGCGGCGACCGCGTTGAAGGCGCTCGACGCAGGCGTTCCGTCTATGTCGAGCGAAGAGGCGATCAGCGAATGAACGTTGATCTGCGCGCCGGCGCCGAAAATAACGCCATTCGGATTGATGATGAGAACCGTGCCGTCGGCCTTGATCTGGCCGAGGATCTGGCTAGGCGCTCCCGTCGCATCGATTCGGTTCAGCGCGACCCAGCTCGCATTGCCCTGCTGGTCGTAGACGACCGTCGTGTTGGGCGAAACATTGTAATAGGCCCAGGTCATCACCGCCTGCGCGGCTGTCTGCTTGATGGTGACCGTGGTCTTGCCGTCGCTGGCCGACTGGGTCGGCAGATCGGCGTTGATCCAAAGAGACGGGGTCGTGGTGACGCGCGGATCGACGACGAGGCCCGGCAGCTTGCCATTACCGCCGACGGAGAGCCCGTCCGCGATGGAAGAATTCGTCGCCCCGGCAGCCGCGGCGCGCGCGGCCGCCTGCGCCGCCTGCATGGCCTGGATCGCCTGCGTCGCGCGCAGCAGCGTTCCCTGGCTCTGCTTGGCGATCGTCGCCGCCTGCTGCGCCTCTGTCGTCGCGGCGTCGACCGCAACGGTCGGCGCCGCCGTCACTCCCGAGGCGCGCCCCAGCGGCCGCGCCGCCGCGCCGTCGAGCCCCTGCAAGACGATCAGCGACAAAGCGACCGCGCTCGCCCCGGATAGCAGGACTCGGCGTGACGACCGAGCCGGCTGCCTTACGAGTCCGATCGCCGATGCCGTCGAATCTCGGCGGGCAGCCGAGCCCCAGTGATTTCCATGGGAATTCGGAGCGTGAGCGCGATGTGTCATGTCGATGCCATGTGTCTTTCGAGAATTGTCAGTGTGACGTTGGCGCGCCGGGCCAAGTCGCCGGATCGACGTTCGGCGGGTCGACGCTCCCCGGAGCCGCCACGTCTCTCTCGACGCCTCGGTCGGCTCCATTCGCCTGCGATCCGCGCAACCCCTCACGCAAATAGACGATGAGCTCCTGCGCCAGCTGGTCCCAGATTTCGACATGGGTCCGCAAATGGCTTCGCGTCACGCCGCCCACGATCGAAATATCCATGCAGAGCGCGAGGAACCGCCCGCTCAGCTGCAGTCGCGAAAATCGGCGCGCGACATTCCAGCCGTTGACGAGGTCTCGTGGAAGCTCCCCATTCACTTGAAGAATGGACACGAACGCCATATCGGCGAAACGCCTGCCTTCGTCGCCGGCCAGGCGATTGCCCGGTCGAATATCGAAGGCGAGACCGCTGGTCGCCGAGCGCAAATACGCGACATTCGCGACCGGATCGGACACGGTTTCGACGCGGTAGCCCGCCTGCTGGAGAAGATCTCGCAGATCGTCGAGCGTCAAGGATGTGACGAGGATCTCGGACATGAACGCCCTTCCAGGTGAAGTTACTTGCGAACGATGTCGAGCAGATTCGACAAGGCGATTTCATTGACGACAGCCGGACGCTTCTTCAGCAGCTCGGCGACATAGGCGCGGCGCAGCACGTTCGCCCGCTCGGTCCGCATTTGTTGCGCGAGCTGGTCGTGCGCGTCGGTGAGCGAACGCGTGTAGGACGCCTTCGTGTCGATCAGCTTGACGACGTGCCAGCCGTCGTCGAGGCGGATCGCCTCCGAAACCGCGCCTTTGGCAAGTCCCATCACGCGGCCGCGGATCTCCGGTCGAATCTGACCTTCCGACAACCAGCCCAGATCGCCCCCGTCACTGGCGTCATTTCCGGCGCGCGCCACCGCCATGAAATCGGCCCCCGCCGCTTTCAACTTGCGCTCGATCTCTTCGAGCGCCTTCTTCGCCTTATCCTCGGTCGCGCGGTCGCCGTCCTTCGGCGCCGAGACGAAAATATGGCCGAGCTGAAACTGCCGCGGAACAACGAAGACGCTCCGATTGGCGTCATAGGTCTTCTGCAGCTCCTCCTCGCTCGGGTAATTCGCCGGAGGTATCGAGACCGACTGCAGATAGAGCTCTACGAGCGCGCGCTCCCGCACTTGCTCGAGCTGGGCCGCTATATGCGGCTGTTGGTCCCACTTCTTCGCGATCGCCTCCTGCAGCACGACGCGCTCGTTGAGCATGAGACGCACCATCTGATTGAGCAGCGCCGGCTCTTTGGCGATCGCCGCCTGCTCGCGCGCGCCGAGCGTCGCGACATAGGCACGCAATTGCGCAGAGGTGATGTCGCTGTCGCCGACATGCGCGACGACGTCCTCATGCGATCTGCCGTCGACGTTCACGGCCTCCAGAGACGCTTTCGGCTTGCTCGCCGCCTGCGCTGCAGGTCTGAGCTTGGGAGCGAAGGCGCCGCCGAGGGGCGTTTCCGCCAGCGCACCCGCCGGCGAGCCGATCGCCGCCACGAGGCCGACAGTGCTTGCCACTCGGAGAAGGTTCGTAACGCGGAACAACACATGACTCATGGCTTCACCTTATGATCGATGATCTTGTCGTTGTAATCCTGCAGGAGATTTTGGATTTCGACGCGCCGCACGCCCGTGAGCGGCTCGCTCGCCACAGCGAGATCCGCGAAATTCGCCGCCTCATAGCGCTCCAGCAAATCGCGGCCGATCTTCGCCAGCTCCACATTCTTGGCGTTACAGCTCTTGACGTTCGCCTTGTATGCTGCGGCCTGCGCTTCGAATTTGGCACGCTCCGCGTCTTTGGCCCGCGCGACATCCGCGGCCTCCTCATACGCCGCCTTCCACTTCTCCAAGGTCTCGTCACGCTCTGCGATGTGTCGATTGAACTCCTCCACTGCTTCGCGATTCTGCTTCACGACTTGTTTGACTTCCGCCTTGGCCGCGCCGACCTGCTCCTTGAGTCGCACTCGTTCGCTCTCCACCTCAGTGAGCTTTGCCTGTAGCGCAGCGCGCTGATCCTCCAGCGCGCGCTGTTGCGTGATCGCGCCGCGCAGAGCCTCGCGAAGCCGGTCCGCTTCCGTGTCCGCTCGTGCGCCCGTGATCGTCGAGGCTGCGAGCGACACGGCGATAAAAAACATCGGAACTCGCATCATCAGAACTTCCCGTTGAGATCGACATGCAGAACGTCGACGGCGTAAGGGACCCCGGAGATGTTATTCGCACTCATCCAACGTAGCGACAGCCACACATTCTTGCCGACTCCGAGATTGCCGCCAACGAAATAGCCCTTCAGATTCGTGCCGCCGAGTCCGAAGTCCGCGTCGACGAACGCGTCCACCATCGCGTCCGATCCGAGATATTTATAGCCGGCGAAGACATTCCAATCCCAGAGACGACGAATGTCCCTATGTCCGACAGTAGCACTCGCGAGATAGCCGTATTTCCCGCCCACGTAATTGCCGGGGTACCACTCGTTGGCGCTTATCTGGAATGCCCCTGTCAGATTGTTCGCGAGAATATCCGGCCTGACCCTTCCGTCGAAAGCCGTGTTCACCAGATACTCGCCATCCAGAACGACATGAATCGGATCGAAATGTCCGAAGTCGACCTCGCCGGAGGCGACGAACGGCCGAAATTGCTGGGCAAGCCCGAAATATTGATATTGACTGGTCGTCCCGCCACTGTTCGAAGTGTCGCTGATGATCGAGCGCAGCGGCATGTAGGTATTGCCGCGTTGCGCGAAAGACGGCCGGGTCAGATCCGTGTGACACCCGTCCGATGCGCTATAGACGCGGCAAGGGCTCGACAATTCTCCCTGCACCTTGCTGAAATCATAATAGGCTGCGGCGATCTTGAACGCATAATCATCATCGAGCTTGGCGGCGACGCCGAGTTGCCCCGCGAAGAGCCATTTATCGTGGCTCGGCAGCTTCGTCGGAGGGCCGCCGTCATAGGCCGGCAAATTGACTCCCGCGTTCAGATCCGTGTTGAAAACCGGAAAGGCGCCACCGGCGACAAAAGACGTGATTCCTTCTGCGATCTCGTATTTGCCCTGCGCCGCGAAGCCGTCGAAGCCGATGTCTCGATACCAGACGAGATTGGTCGGCGACCAAAATGGATTATCCATTCGCCCCGCGGTGAGAGAAAATTCCTCGAGCGGCTGATATTTGAAGAAAGCGCGATCGATCCATAAGGAATATTTCGAGAAATTGCCGCCGTTCGCGCCGAAGGTCTGGTTCTGCGATACGGGCGAATTATTCTCGCCTCCCGCAAAGCGCAAGCCGGCAGAAAAGCCTTCGTGAAGATCGGCGGCCATTCCGAGTCGGCCACGAAAGCGGAATTGATCACGATTCTGCGTGACGTCATAGGTCGGATAGTAATAGGGATTGGTTTTGCTCACATCGTAGGGTGAGCCGGTATTGATCGCGTTGAAATTGACCGCGTCGTATTGATCGTTTCCGCTGGGATAGTAGATGCCGCGATATCGCAGGCGCATGTCGCCATAGAACCGGATGCGTGACGCCCATTCGGGATATTTGCCGGGGGAGGCCCAATTCTCCTTCTCGGCCTGCGCCATGACCTCTTTCTTGATGTCGTCGCGCAATTGCCGCTTCACCACCTCCGGCACATAGGTCACATGTTTGACGCCGGGTGGCGACGCGGTGGCCGCGGCAGCGGCCGCGACTTTCGCCGCATCCCCCGCTTTCACGGTCGCATCCTTCGCCGCCTGGCGCTGCACATAGGCCTCATTGGCCGCCTGTTCGACGAGCGATTTCGCTTGCTCCTCCGTCAGCACACCCTGCTTGACGAGAAGATTGACCAGATTGATCGTCGCATTGGGCGATAGCGGCTTGGCTCGCGACACTCTGGTTGGCTTCGGCTCCGCGGTCTTTCCCTCGTCCGCGGCATCCTGCGCGACAACCGGAGCCGAGCCTGCGCATGCGCAAAGAGACGCGACGAAGACCAACGAACTGCGACGCGCTCCCGACTTTCTCTCGAACATGAAACTCCCCAGCACTCTTCAGCCCCGATCCGTGGCTTCGATTGAAACTATCTGCGCCGATCAACTCGGACGCTGCTCGTGATCCGAATAATCATCGGCATCGGCATGCCTTTGGGCGGCGGCTCGCGCAGAGTGAGGTTTCCGAACACCTCGTTGCGGAGAACCGCGTCGAGCTCGGCGTCGCCGGTCGTTCCGTTGAGTTGCACTCTGGTCACGCGACCGGACTGATCGGCCCACAAACGGATATTGCCGCGCATCGTCGCTTTGCGCGTCCGTTTGTGCGCCTCGAGAGCGGAACGGAGCTGGGATTGCACCATGGACGCATACCAGCCCCATCCGCTTCCGCCGCCCGGGCCGCCATAAGGATTTCCGCCCGGCTTGCCGCCGAGATTGAACAAATCGCCGGGTCCCTGCGCTTTGGCGTCGAGCGAGAGCGGTCCTGGCGGCGGATCGTTCTTCGCATCCTTGATCGGCGCCTTCTGCGGCTCATCGACCGGCTTCGGCTCCTGGAACTCCGGCTGGTCGACCGTCGTCTGCTCGATGATCTTCTGCTCGGGCGGCGGAGGGGGAGGAGGCGGAGGAGGCGGCTGAAGAATATTGACGATCGACAGTTCGTGAATTCGGCGAGGCTGCGGAAGATCGTCATGTCCGGAAAGGACAACGACGACGATGATCGACAGAGCCGCGACACCGATCGCGATCGTCGCCCTATGGCGGCGCAGCCAGCCTCTCACAGACGCGTCATTGCGATGCTGGAAAGCTTCACGCTCCGGCGGACGATATCTTTGTCCAGTCCACGAATTCATGATGCCTTCTCCGAATTTCGCATGTGGTCGCTCACTTCACCAGCGGCTTGGTGGCGAGCCCCACTTGCGTAAGGCCGATACGCGACAAGAGATCTAGAACATCCATCACGCTTTGATATTGGGCTGCGCGTCGCCGCGCAGCACGATCGGAAACTCCGGCGTCAACGCCTTCTGCTGTATGAGCCGCTGCTCCAGCTCCGGCAGAGTGACGGGAATCGTGTCGAGAAAAATCTTGCCGTCATTGGCGATGGTGATCGCTTTAGTCGTTTGGGTGGCGAGACTCGGAGCGGCGGAGGCCTTCGGCAGATTGACCTTTTGGCCCTGCACCGTCGCCGTCGTCATGATGATGAAGATCACCAGCAGAACATAGGCGAGATCGAGCATCGGCGTGATGTTGATATCGTCATAGGGCTTGGCTTCGTCTTGCATCTTCATCGGCGTCACTCCCCCGCAATTCGCCGCTCGGTGAGGTCGAGCCGGTCTTCCGAATAGGATTCGGCCATGCGCGTCACGAATTCGTCGACGAAGACGTGAATGTCGCTCGTCAGATCTTTGATGCGGGAGATGAGATAATTGTATCCGAACAGCGCGGGATGGCGACGCCGAGGCCGGCGACGGTCGCCACCAGCGCCGCGGCGATGCCCGGCGCGATCGCATTGACATTCACGTCTCCGCTCGCCGCGATCGCCGCAAAGGTGATCATGACGCCGACGACCGTGCCGAGCAGCCCGAGGAACGGCCCGCCCGAGATCGCTATGGTCAGCACGACCATCAACCGATTCAGTTGTTGCGTCTCCTTGACGACCCCACTGTCG
>NZ_JADNQW010000009.1 GCF_015709455.1 Methylosinus sp. H3A | reverse complement strand
GACTCATCTATTGACTATCGCCGATATGAGACGGCATTGGAGCGGGTTTTCGCAGACCCGCTGATCTGCGGACGCTTCAACTCCCATCGACTGGAGCGTCTGCGCCGCAGATCAGAAGCGCATCTGCGCACCTATCTCGCTTGCCAGACATTCCGCTCCGGAGCCTATCTGCGAGCAGTTCGCCAAGCAACACAAGCGATTATGGCGCTTCCGTCGCACGCGCCGAACGTCGTGCTTCGACTGGTCGGAGCCGCAGCAGGAATTTAGAGCGCGTCCCCATCGGAGGCCCGCTTGCCTTCGACGGGCACACAGGAGAATAGAAAGTGTCGGGTTCTCAGACCGAATCGAATGTCGCAGCAGTCGTCTGCGTTCCAACATTTCGTCGCCCGACGCATCTCGAAAAGACGCTTGCCTCGCTCGCTCATCAAGCCGAGGGCGTGAATTTCGCGGTCGTGGTCGTCGAAAACGACAGCGAACGTCGCGAGGGCAAGGTCGTCGCAGACGCCTTTTTGAAATCGGGGGCGCTTCGAGGAGTGTGTCGTCGAGCCACAACGGGGAAATTGCAGGGCGATCAATCGCGCCTTCGAGACCGCTCTCGATAGTTTCCCGAGCGCCGAATTCATTCTCATGATCGACGATGACGAGATCGCGAGCCCATTATGGCTTCTGGAGATGGTCGGTGGGGCGCGACAGAGCGGCGCTGACATCGTCGGCGGGCCGGTCGTTCGTTCGTTCGAGACCGCTCCCGATCGCGCGGCCACGCTTCATCCGGTGTTCGATCCCGGCCTGTCTTTCTCCCGTTTCATTCCCTCGCTTCTCGGCTCAGGAAATTGTCTGCTCCGACGCCATGTGTTCGAATCCTTCGAGGCCCCTTACTTCGACCTCCGATTCAATTTTCTCGGCGGCGGCGACATGGATTTCTTCAAGCGATGCCGCCTGAAGGGATTCACCACCTATTGGAGCAACGATGCGATCGTGACTGAGAGCGTTCCAGCGCAGCGCATGAAGGCCCGCTGGATCTTGCGCCGCGGCCTCGCCATTGGCGCAATCAACTATCAGATCGACTGCAAGCGCCATCCGAGCCGTCTCGGTCGCTCACTGATCTTCATCAAGAATTTCTTGACGCTCCCGCTCTCGGCGTTGCGCGCTGTCTCGATGTTTCAGCGAACGCGCTGCCTATTGCCGACATTGCATCCGATCTGCGTCGCCACGGGACGCAATCTCGCGGCGTTCGGCTTTTCACCCAGCCCCTATAAGCAAGCCAAGCAGACCGAACTCGACGCCGAGAGACTTACCGCCCACCCGTCGATGTGACGTCGCCGCGCACGCACAAGATGGCGTCACCTTGGTTCTGCCATTCGTCGAACGATATCGCATCCCGGCAATGCGTGCCGTCGACGCGGTCAAAACGGCTTGACGCTATAGAGCCGCACGTAATTGACATTCATAATGAGAGGATCTGGCGTCGTCGCATCGGGTCGCAAGTTAATATTTGACTCCATCCAACTGGCGTCCATGACATAGTTCATGAGGGCGTCAGCGACACTCCCTGATAGGCGTTCACGAGAGAAGCAGGAGCCGAATAGATCAACTGTTGGTCGAGATAAAAATCTATATGCTGCGCCGTCCAGTCCAGGCCATAGGTATGAAACTGCCCGTCGATCAGACCGATGTGCTGCCCGACCGTGGTTCCCGCGTTGTCGTTTTGTCCGCCGGAATAGATCGTTGTATAAAAGGAGGAGGAATGCCCGAAGAATTCAAGCAGATCAATTTCCGCGTGCGCATGTTGGGTTTGCCCCGGGAGTTGAATAGAACCATAGCGCCGGAAACATTCCGGGCCCAGCGTTCGGAAAGGCCGCACGAAACTCGAAATAGCCGTAAGTAAAACCAGGGAAGACTGCCGGATTGGCCTCCAGATGGCCGCCAATGAATGACGGAACCGGGCCGCCCACGCCTTGCGCCGTCATCTCCGCCTGGATGGCTGACACGAGGTTGCTCGGCGTTGGTCTCGCGGAAATCGTCAAATAGCCGTTCGCCTGCGAAAAAGGGGACACTCCGAGCATCGTCGGATCATTCGGGTTAATGTCGAAAGTTCCGCCAGGCCGGCTGCAGATTCCTGAAGCGACATCCGCGGCCGCGCATGGCGAAGCGGCGAAATCGACATAACCTTGCGTCGGCGACTGCCAAGTCATGTCGTTCGGCATCCATGCGCCCGCCGTGGCGTTCGACGCGGTCCTCAATGTGAGCGCGTGACACTGAAATCCTGCTCCCAAAGCAGAACCGCGCCATTTCCGGTGAGAACCGGCGGACTTGTCGACGGATTGGCGCTGACGTCGAGCGAAGCGAGGAAAGGCGATTGAGCGAGCCCGGTCCATGGATTATTGTAATTGACCGAGATAAATCCCTTATAATTCGTCAGTTCGGCGTTAGTCGGAATGTCAATAGTGAAATTGACTGTATTGGAGCCGGCATCGAGCGCGACCACCTGACAGTTCCCGAAACTATATTGATCAGGAGCCACGAATCCAATGCATACTGAATTGGCGTTCGTCGCCGTCGGCGTGGACAATGTCGCCGTGACATTTAATTGTCCGCCCGGAGTCGTGACCCCAGAATAATTCATCGATGAAAATGAAAACAATATTGTTGGCGACACTTGGGCGACCGTCAATGTGGTCAAGGACGGCGACTGGGCGATAGCACCCCATGGATTTGTATTGTTTACAAAAATATATCCGCTGTAACTCGTTATTTCTGCATCTCCTGGAATATTCAAGTCGAGATTGATCGCGTTGACACCAACGCCGAGAGCGATGTCGCGACAACCCCAGAAATTGTATTGATCCGGGGCGGAGAACACAACGCAGATCGAATCGGTATTTATAGCGGCCGACGCCGTCAAAGTGGCGACGACACTCAGTTGGCCCCCTCTGGAAGTTCCCTGAATATGTCAATGAAGAGAATGAATAGGTTGCTTCCGCCTGCCCAGGCGAATTCGCAATAGTACAAATAATCGTAAACAATAACGCGATGTTCTGCCTAACTTTCATAACAAACCTCATTGGTCTAATACGGCGTAAAATTGCTATAAAGCGCCGTGATACGCATGATCTTCGCTTCGCGTCCAAGGTTGCCGCCGCCGCCGACCTTGGACGCGAAGCGTCTGGAAGCTGTGACGGGTCGGAAAGAGATCTCGAAGACGACGCGAGTAGGCCGCCAGAACTCTCCGCCGATTCAAACCCATGTGCCACTTCCGCCAACCCAACTGAATTTTCGGGGCTAGTATGATCTATTGTTCCCCATGAAGACATTGCCGATTTGGGCGTCATACTGGGTTGCCATAATCGGTACTTCCAGACACACGTGCGACAGTGCCAGTGCTGTCGTCGTAGACGACGGAAACGATTGCGCCACCCGTGGCGCCCTGAATTTGGTTGCTTGAAAATGACGATCTGCCGGCCCCGCTTGAGCGCTATAGCCGATGCCGATCGACTATTCAGAACCAAATTGCCATTGACATTAAGATCGTGGGTCGATGCATTATGGCCTGGGTTGATCCCGATTCCTGCGGCTCCGTCAACGAGGTTGCCCGAAATGACGGCGGCGCCTTCCGCATAAATGCCGAAGGCGATGCTGACAGTCGGAACATATCCTGGATCATTGATCGTCTGATGGATGATGTTAGTCACACGGTTGCCCGTGATGGCGACGCTCTTTGCGGCGCCTTGGACCGCCGGTTCCAGAATTGGCGACCGCAATTCCATTGCCGCCGTGTCGATAATGTTCCCCGAGACGACAGCGCCGTTCAGGTCGATTCCCGCGGTTGGCGCTTCGATGAATATCGCCATCTCCCGAGAGCCATAGCAGTTATTGCCTTGAATAACGAAATCTCCGCCGCCATTGCATCGGATCGCAGAATATTGGCACCCGCTGATGGTGTTTGCCGTTATTGTGACAGCGACCGCCCGGAAGACGAGAATGCCATTCCCATTTTGACCCGTGCCACTTCCGCTTTGAATGCCATTGATATTATTCTCGGATACAATGCTGCCATTGCCAGTGACGGTCGATGTCCAAATCAATATGCCGTTATTGGCACAATTCTGGATGTATTTCCATTGATACGCGAAGTGGCGTCTACTGCCCAAATGCCGTAGCTGCATTGATAGACGAGATTATCTCGTATCGTGCAAGCAGATCCAGAAACATACACACCACACGCCACCGAATTATAGAACTGGTTATTGATTATTTCACAATACGGCGCATTGGTGACAGAAAGAAGCGCCGATGAATCGCTTAAATTCGTGAAATTGACGTTATTCCGTTGAAATTGATGCCGTCAATCTTGCAGCAATATATACCGTTAATAGTCAAAATATTGTTGCCGGACGTGAGCTGCAACACGACCGTGCCCGGAATTGCATAGACGGACAGTGTTTGTCCCCCACCAGTGCTCGAGTTCACGAGAATTTCGGTTGTCGTATAGACGCCTGGCTTGATGAACAATGGAAGGCCTCCGCTCCGAGCTTGGTCAAAGCGGATTAACATTGGCGACAGTGGACCATCCGGTGCCTGAGACGATGACGCATTCTGAAGGACGACGGCGGTGTCGGAAACTTTCGTGTAGAGAGCCACAGTCCAAATCTCCAAGGTAGGCAGATGAAATTACTTATAAATCGCGCAGCTATAATCCATTTAACTGCACTTAAACGCGCGATTGCGACAGCAGGGTGCATAGTCACGACGAAGCTTAATGGGGAATCATCGATATTTCAGTCCCCTCAGTAGCGGGTCGTATGCGAAGACGATGTCGTCGATACGCTGTCTTCGCGAGGACTCTCCGACTGCGCTTTGGGCGGCTCGCGTAATCCAAACTCCGCATGGGACTGTCAGGAATCTTGTGTGCGGGCCGGTTTCCATCACGCCGCGACGAAGCGATCGTCGAACATGATGGCGAATTGATTTTTCGCCTCGCACCATTCGCGCGGCGCCATTTTCCACTCCCCGGCGACTTGGCGCAAGACGAGATAGAGGAGCTTCATCGCCGCATCGTCAGTCGGAAAATGCCCTCTCGTCGCACGGCGCGCCGCAGCTTCGCGTTCAAGGATTCTATGGCGTTCGTCGTGTAGATGATCCGCCGTACCGCGATCGGAAAGGCGAAAACGGATGACCTGCTCCAATTGCGCCGCCAGCCCTGCGCGATCGACGGATATTTCTTGCCCCAATGGCCGCCGTCGAAGGCCTCCAACGCCTCTTTGGCCGCCTCGGCGGTCGGGGCGCGATAGATCGTCTTCAGCGCGGCGGCGATCGCCTTGCGGTCCTTGTATGAGGCGAATTCCATCGAGTTTCGAATGAGATGCACGATGCAGGTCTGCACGGTCGTCTGCGGAAACACGCATTGATCGCCTCCGGAAAGCCCTTCAGGCCGTCGACCACGGCGATCAGTATGTCGCCGACGCCGCGGTTCTTCAGCTCGTTCATCACCCGAAGCCAGAATTTGGCGCCCTCCGAGGTCTCGATCCAAAGCCCCAGAATGTCCTTCGTTCCGTCCGGCGTGACGCCGAGCGCCACATAGACGGCCTTGTTGCGGACCAGGCCTTCGTCGCGGATTTTGACGCGCAGCGCGTCGAAGAAAACCAAGGGATACATCGCCTCGAGCGGCCGGTTCTGCCATTCGGCGACGGTCTCCAGCACGGCGTCGGTGACTGTCGAGATCAATCGGGCGAGACTTCCAGGCCGTAGAGCTCGAGCAATGGCCCTGGATCTCGCGCACCGTCATGCCGCGCGCATACATCGACACGATTTTCTCGTCGAAGCCGGGAAAGCGGCGCTGATAGCGCGCGATCAGCTTGGGATCGAAGTCCCCTCCCGGTCCCGCGGGACCCTGATGTCGATCTTCGACGTCTCGGTCAGCACGGTCTTCTTCGAATAGCCGTTGCGGTGGTTCGCCTTGCCCGCCGCCGCTTCGCTCTCGAGATGGTCGTCCATCTCCGCGTTCAGAACCCGTTCCGCCAGCGCCTTCTTCAGCTCATCGAACAAGCCATCCTTGGAAAAAACCTCCTTCGGATCGCGTCCCGACAGCAATTGGTCCAATGTGCCCTTCTTGATCGCCATAGCCCGCCTCCTGCGGTTCTACTATGGCCCCACACACAAGATTCCTGACAGTCCCTCCGCATGGGTCGCTCGAAATAACGGTAGGAGAGCAAGGACAGCACGATCGTAATCCAGAAGCTCGCGAAGGCGAAGGCGAATGTCCACGGGTCTCGATCAGATGCAGACGCCGCGCGCCACCAAAACGGCACGCTCACAAGAACGTGCGACATGTAGAGGGCGTAAGAACTCTCCCCGAGAACGAGGAGAACTTGGCTCTTCATCACAGAGGGGACGCCTCTTGCATCGGCAAGAGCAGCAAAAGCGATGAGCGAACAGAAGACCGGCAGAACCAATTCACGCCGAACGTCGAGAGATAGCACGACCAGCGCACTCGCAGCCAGCGCGTGAACAGTCCACCAAGATGGTTTGCCGCGTAACTGACCATTGCATATCGCCTCGGCGATCGCGGCACCGGCAAAGAAGCTGGGGAGGGCGCGCAACATTCCAAACTGATACGTCAAATCCATCCAATCCTGTGCGCCGAGTGCATTGTGGACCGCAATCATGGCGGCCACCATCAGCAGTGTGCAAAGCATGCTGAACGCGAGACTGACACGGCGAACGATAGCGAAGACGGCGGGCGCCAGCAGGTAGACAAACCACTCCGCACTTATCGACCACGAGGGCACATTGAAACTCGGATGGTCGAGGAACCCCCAGGCTTGCACGAGGAGCAGATTCACCGGCAGGCCGGAAAGCGCCAATATCTCCGGGTGATTGGGCTGAACGTGCAGGAGATGCGCGATGGCGATGAGCACCAGATAGCAAGCCAAAATCAGGACGTGTAACGGATAGACGCGCGCCCACCGGGCCAGTAGAAACTCCCCGTATTCCCGAGCCGATCCAAAACGGCTCCGATAGCCATGCACGATGACGAAACCGCTGAGCATGAAAAAGAAATCGACCATGCAACTGAGATTTGTGACAAGAGGAAACCAGGTCGCTAGCCCCAACTGAAAGTCAATATTATAATGAAATATGACGATGCCACTCCGGCTAAGAAACGATAGCTGTCCAGCACAACATACCTGGCCGAATTCGTGGACTGCATGGGCGGGCGCCTTGCGAGCAATGTGAAAGCTCCTTCTTGGAGACGGAGCCTGAAGAATTTGCAATCTCTTGACGACCAGAAGCGGAGGATATGTACAATCAGACTGAGCTGCGGTTCTCCGTATAAGATCAGGCCAACGGGTTCGCCGAGGGCGCTTTCGAGCATTTTGCTGCGAACGTGATGCTGGAAAAGGAAGCGATTCATTGGTAACCACTGCATGTATTTGATTTACATACATTACGTCAGCTGGTCAAGCGAGTGATGAATATAGAACCTTGGGAAACCAGCCTTTGGCGAGCAGTTGCACGTTCCGCCGTCCCCCGGAAGCTGGAAACTATTTAATATCAATGCCTTCACATCTCGTTTCAATAACCCTTCAGGATCGCGAACGGCGCCTGCTCGGTTCCCCATGGTTTCAGCCCGGGCTCGATGGCGACGCAAATCCGTACGCGGCCTTTGTTCTCCCCACAGTTCCCGAATTCGATCTTCAATCCCTGATCCCGCATTTTTTGCGCAGTCGCCTTCATGCCGTCGATCTCACCCTGCCGATCGGCCTTTTCCAGCGCCAGATTCGCCAGCTCCGCCCGTTGCCAGGACAAAGACGCCCATAGGCCGAGCACGATCAGCGCCAGGGCGCCGACCGCGCCGGCCAGGATGATGGCGAATGCGCGATCGGAAAACTTCATCGCCTGCTTGTCGAGAATGATTGCAGCGCGATGCGCGTCCTCGATCTGCTGCGTGAAGCCTTTCGCCAGCGGCGCGAACAGCAAGCCCTACAAGGATTTTCTGGCGTTGATGATCGCCGCGCGCGAGCGCGCCGGTCTCACCCAGGAAGGACTCGCCGAGCGCATCGGCCGGACGCAATCTTTTGTCTCGAAATACGAGCGCGGCGAACGTCGCCTCGACGTGGTCGAGTTTGCTGAATTTATAAAAGCGATGGATCTCGACCCGAGCGCCGTGTTTGCTCAATTTCTGCAGCACGCTTTCGACGACATGACGGGATAGCGGCAAGGCTCCGTTTGGAGGATCGAGGTTCCTTCCCTCTGTTCGTTTTACGTTACGGAGGGCGATGACCGTTCAAGAAGATGGAGCGGCAAGGGTGACCTTGCTGGCCTTTTTTTCATAGGGCGCCAGCGCCCTTCGTCCTTGAATTGTGGTAACATATATGTTACCATTATCTATGCTTGAACTGCGCTATTACCTCCGCGTCGACGGAAAGAGCCCTTTTGAGGATTGGTTCTCCAGTCTGGATTCGGCGGCGGCGGCGAAAGTCGCCGTCGCGCTGGCGCGGCTCGAACAGGGCAACCTCTCGAACGCCAAGGGCGTTGGCGAAGGCGTGCTTGAATACAAGATCGATTGGGGAGCGGGCTACCGCGTTTATTTCGGTCGCGACGGCGACGTGGTGGTGATCCTGCTAACGGGCGGCACCAAGAAGCGCCAGCAAAAGGACATAGAGGCGGCGAAGGCGAGCTGGGCGGATTACAAGCGGCGGAAGGCGCCGCGCATTAACTGACGGAGGCGGCAATGGCGCTCACGAAGAGCTTCAAGGAACTGGTGCAACGCCGCGTCGCGGATGATCCGGCGTTCGCGGAGAATCTTCTCCGTGAAGGTATCGACACCATGCTCGGCGGCGACGTCGAGACGGGCAAATCGATCCTGCGCGACTACATCAACGCGACGGTCGGCTTTGAAAAAACTGGCGACGGCGACGGATACGCCGCGGAAGAGCCTCATGCGCATGTTCAGCCCGAGCGGTAATCCGCAGGCGCGGAACCTGTTCGGCGTGCTGGGCTATCTGCAAAAACAGGCCGGCGTGCAATTCCATGTCGCGCCAAAGCCCCATTAGGCGGCCTTCGAGAAGGCCCCGGCCCCGCCCTAATCTTGGGCGTGGGCGCGCTTCTGGATTCGGCTGCTAAACTGTCTCCGACGCACCCGCGGGCAAATTTCAGGCTCCGTGGGGGTGCGCGGGAACGCTGTCGGCAGCGCGCGCACGCGCGCGGACAGGAGCCACAGCGCGTCGTCGTCCAGGGCAGCGACGGCCGAAGCCGTGTTGAAGATCGCGCTCCAATCCATTGCCGGCCACATGCTCACCAACTTCACATGTTCAATATCTCAATCTTGATCCACCACAGGAACCTTGTGGGCGCGGAAAAGCTCGTTGAGCGCGCGGGCGATGAGCTGAGTCGTGTCCTCGCCGGTTTCCGCCTGCACCAGGCGCATGCTGCGCTTGAAATCAGGAGTCAGATAAGCGCCGATATGGGTCTTCCCCTCTCGGCTTGGCGCCTTGTAGCGCGCAGCCGCAGGCGCCGGAGCGGGCGCCGCGGCCTGCGGTTCCGGCGCGGGCTCGATCGCCGGCGGCGGAACGGGCTGCGGCTTTGCGACGGGTGCAACGGCGGCGGGCTTTGTCCGGCTCGCCTTCTCAAGCTGTTGCTGTATCGCCCCGAACTTCGACATTTTCCCCTCGCATGTTCACAAATTCACAAACGAACTCGAAAAGCCTTTTCAGCTCGTCGCCCGCTTTCCCGTCAGGATCAAGCTCTTGCGGCACGCGGCCGGTCGTCATGGCCTCGGCATAGGCGCTGCGCTGGCAAAGATGCACGGGGCAGACCGTCAGCCCGTAGAGGTCGCGGATACCTTCATGCACTTCGGCGATGCTGTTCTTGCCCGCCGTCGGGTGAATGCCGTTGAGCAGCACGAAAGCCGGCGGGCTGCCGGCGAGGCGTAGCAGGTCGTTCACCTGCGGGAAGGTTTCCACCTCGACGATGTTCGGGCGGCTCGGGATGAGAACCAGGTCGGCCGCGCGCGCCGCTTTGAGGGCGCTGTCGTCGCTCCGGCCGGCCGTGTCGATGAAGGCGAACTGGACGCCAGCGTTACGAGCAGCGTCGAGGGTCGGCTGCAACCGGCTGGCCTGCGCCGACACGACGGGCGGATTCTCGCTTTGGCGTCGGTCTTTCCAGTTTGCGGCGGTCGCCTGCGGGTCGAGGTCGATAACGGCGACATCGTGCCCCGCGTTGGCCGCGGCGACGGCGAGCCCGAGAACGGTCGTGGTCTTGCCCGTCCCGCCCTTCTGTCCGACAACTGAAATTGTGAACATGTGAAACCCTGATGCTGTGAAGCATTGAACTTGTGAGCCAAGCGCCGATTCGCGTCAATCACAATTCACGCTTTCAAGAGCGAACATGTTCACATGTGATATTTTGACAACACTTACCTGTTCACACCTGAATTTGTGAACACGGCTGCTAGGATGGGAAACCGGACGCCCTCCGAACATCGTGGAGCACGACATTAGGACAAGGGAGGCCTAGGCTCAGGACTCATTGATTGAGATAGAAGGCGACAGCGGCGGCGATGCATATGGCGGAGAAGAAGGCGTGCGCGCATCGATCGTAACGGGTGGCGATGCGCCGCCAGTCTTTGAGCTTGGCGAAGAGGTTCTCGATCTTATGACGTTGCCGGTAGAGCGCCTTGTCGTAATCGAGAGGCTTCTTACGGCTCTTTGTCGGCGGAATGCAGGGCTCGGTCCCGCGTTCCGCGAGCGCTCGCCGAAACCAGTCGCTGTCGTAGCCGCGATCTGCGATCAGGGCCGAGGACGGCGGCAGCGCGTCGAGCATCGGCCTCGCGCCTTTGTGATCGCTCATCTGCCCTTCGGTCAGCATCATGACAAGCGGCTTGCCGGCGCCGTCGCAAACGACGTGGAGCTTGGAGTTCAGCCCGCCTTTCGTGCGGCCGATACAGCGGGAAAGAGCCCCTTTTTTAGGAGGCTCGCCGCCGTCCGATGCGCTTTCAGATGAGTGGAGTCGATCATGATCCGCTCCGGCTTCGGCCCTTCTCCCGCGAGCGCGGCGAAGATACGATCGAAGACGCCGAGCCGGCTCCAACGGATGAAGCGATTGTAGAGCGTCTTGGGCGGCCCATACTCCTTCGGGGCGTCCTTCCATTGCAGGCCATTCTTGATGACGTAGACGATCCCGCTGACCACGCGGCGGTCGTCCACCCGCGGCACGCCGTGCGCCAAGGGAAAGTGAGGGGAAATTCGCGCCATCTCCGCTTCGCTCAGCAAAAACAAATCACCCATCAAAGCCTCCATTTCGGAGACCTTGAATCACGCCTCACTCCAAATTAATAGGTCCTGAGCCTAGGCTCCGCGGAGCCGGTGAAATTTTCCCGTCTTCGGGAAAGTTTCAAATCGCCCTTGGCCGAAGCGAGCACCATGATACGCTGAATGGCATAGGGGGCATGTGTTTCACAATTTCACTCGTGAACATGTTCGCAAGAGAAGCCGGTTTCTCGGCGTTCCCGCGTGAGGTTGCCGCGGCGCGAGCGCCTTGCATCAACCCCCTCCTGCCGCTGCGCGCGGCGTAATGCCCCAGCGCGCGCGCCGCAAAGCCCAGAGACTGCGATCGAGATGCAATTCGCCCGTACGGGCGCGTTTCACCATCGTGGCGAAGTAGCCGCCTGCGCCGCGCGTAAAATGCTCGCTGGGTTTCGTCGAAACGAGGGCGAGCGCGATAGCGGCAACCGGCCGGCCGAGCGCCTCGCAAGCCTCCACCCAGAGCGATTGCGAAACACCGAGTTCATGGCGTAGCGCTCCACCCGCGGCGTCGACGACGTCGCGCCAATCGGGGAACCGTGATGCGATATGCGACGCCAGACGCGGCGCGAGGTCAATCAGCTCGCCTGGATGAAGTTTCTCGATCCGCTCGTAGGGCTGGAATTTGATGGTCTCGCGGAACTCCTGAGATCCAAACTCCGAATGTTGGCCGCTTCGACCCGAAGCATCGACCCGACTACTCTTCTCGGCTGCAATTACTGTATCCTCCGGATCGATAGGTTTGTTTGTAGATATATCGTGGGGCTTGGAAACGAGCCCCACGGGGCTTTTACTCACAAGTTCGGCGGAGGCCGAAGAGGCCTGCTTGAGCAACGCGGCGGCCTCGCTTTCACTGCTTTCCAGGCTGCACACGATCAGCGCCAAATCCTCCGACCGGCAGGACTGCCGTATCGCGGCGACGAGTTCGGCCGTCTCGGCCTCAAGGCGCGTCCATTCGCGGGGCAGGGGAGCCACAGCCGCGAGCGTCTCGCCGAGCTGGCGGATGCCGCGACGGGCGCGCGTTGCGCGTTTCTTGAGCGCCCGCATGCGCTCGCGCTCGGCTTTGGCCTCGGCCGCCAGCCGGATGAATTCATCATGGCGGTAAGCGAGGGGGACAGGTCGAATCCGTAGGCCTCGATGATGCGGCCGTCGGCGCCGCGCCGGCCGTAGCGCTTGCCGGTTTCGCTATCGCGAACGATTACGACGCCCGCCTCGAAAAGCGCGCGGTTCAGCACCTTCACACGCGCGGGAGAAAGCCCGAGGAACTCCGCCTGGCGCGCGGCCGAGGGCCAGCAAATGGGGCGAGAGCCTTCTTCCCAGTCATGCGGCATGGTCTGCTTCACGAGCCACGCGATGAGCTTGTAGGCCTGCGGCGGCAGGCCGAGATAGGGCTCCGCCTCCTGAAACGCGGCGAGGTAGGAGAAAGGGCGCGCGCTGCCGGCCGCGGCCCCTACGAATTCATCGGCGCGCTCGCGCGCAGCGAGCATGGTCAGCGTGAGTCGTCGGGAACCGGTCGGCGCGGCAATCGATTTGTGTGAAAAAGGCATGGTTTCTCCTTCGGTTTGATGGCTCAAACCGCCGCGAAAGAGGCTAGAAACCGGCGCAAACAACCCCGTTAGCGGAAACGAGGTTTCCGCTTGACTTGGGGCCTGATTTTCGGGAGAGTCGTGGTTGTCCAGACGCACGACTTTCCCGGCGGGTTTTCCCTAAATCGGCCGGATAAAAGCCCGCCCTTCGAGGCGGGTTTTTGTTTTTGGGCTTCTGCTCCCCCAAAAGGTTGCACGACAACGCGCGGCGTGAATCACGTCGCGCATCGAGCCAGCCTGCCGAGATTTCGCTGATTCGTCGAGAGTCTTGAGGAAAGCTTCGGAATTTCTGAGACAGCAGCGTTTTTTAAAAGGGCCGAGCATTGGAGGACGTGCATCGGAACCTGCCAGACGTGAGCAACAGGCGATCGGCTGTGTGAACAAGCACCCAATTTTTCCCCTGTGGAGCGCAGAGTTTCAAACGTTTAATGACGTCGAGGTGGCGCCCATCGATGTCTGCACTCCATCTTGACAACCGACGCGCGGGCGTCGATATTTAATGAAATGATTAAATGTTCTGAGGCGACGCTCGACTCGGTCTTTCACGCGCTGGCCGACCCGCATCGAAGGGCGATCCTGCGTATGCTGACCGCACAAGAGCGCAGCATTGGAGAAATCGTTCCCTCGTTTCCGATCTCCTTCGTCGCTGTCTCCAACCACATGAAAGTGCTGGAGCAGGCGGGTCTCGTCATCCGACGCAAGCAGGGCCGTCATCAGATGTGCAGCCTCGACAGCCGTGGCCTCGCCGCGGCCCGGAACTGGCTCGATGCGCATGAACGCTTCTGGAGCGAGCGGCTCGACGCCTTGGATGCCGTCGTCGCTCAGATGAAGGCGGAGGACACGGGCCGTTAGAGTCCGGCGCCAACCGGTAGAAACAAGATGGAGGAAGCGCTTGACTCAGAATGCCCTCTCGAGCGAACGGGCTACAACGTCCGTGCCCGCGCCCGCCGCCGACCAGGCGGCCGATCCCAGCAGCCTGCGCCGGGTGGTGGTGGCCTCCTCTCTTGGAGCCGTCTTCGAAGCTTATGACCTCGTGCTCTACGGGCCGATGGCCGCGATCGTCGCCGCCGAGTTCTTCTCCGGGCTCGATCCCGCCTATGCCTATATCTTCACCTTGCTCTCCGCCGCCGTGACCTATGTCGCCCGCCCATTCGGCGGGCTGGTGTTCGGCCCCCTCGGCGACCGGGCCGGACGCAAATTCACCTTTCTGCTCACCATCCTGATCATGGGCCTGTCGACCGTGCTCATCGGCTTGCTGCCGAACTACGCGACCATAGGAATCGCCTCGCCGCTGCTGCTCATGGCGCTGCGCATCCTGCAGGGCCTCGCCTATGGCGGCGAGTTCGGCGGCGCAGCCACTTATATCGCCGAATATGCCCCCGCCCACCGGCGCGGCTTCGCCACCAGCGCGATCGCTGTCACCGCGGCGAGCGGCCTGGCTCTGGCGATCCTGGTCGTGCTCGCCTGCGAGTCGGCGCTCGGCAAGACTGCATTCGAGGCCTGGGGCTGGCGCATTCCATTCCTGCTCTCGGCCGTGCTCATGCTGGTCTCGGTCTATATCCGGCTGCGCCTGCAAGAATCTCCGGTCTTCCTGGCCATGAAGCGGTCGGGCGGCGGCTCGCGGACGCCGCTGCGCGAGGCCTTCGGCCGCTGGGAGCATCTGCGGGTGGCGCTGCTCGTCCTGTTCGGCGCCGCCGCTGGCCAGTCGGTCGCGATCGCGACCGGCTCCTATCCGATCTACCTCCTGGCGTTGAACCTGAAGATCGATCCCTTCCTGCTGCACTACACTATCCTCGGCTACAGCGTGGTCTTCATCGCCGCGATGATCCTGGCCGGCTGGCTGTCGGACCGGATCGGCCGCAAGCCGGTCGTGCTCGCCGGCTTCATAGGCACGGCGCTCGCCGCCTATCCGGTGTTCCTCGGCGTCACCCTCTATGCGCACCCGCGTCTCGCGGCGGCGATGACCACGCATCCGGTAACGGTGGCGGCCGACCCGGCGACATGCAGCCGCCAGTTCGATCCGTTCGGCCTCACCGAGTTCCACGGCTCTTGCGACATCGCCCGGCGCGCCGTCGCCAAGCTCGGCGTGCCCTACGGCAATCGCGCCGCGTCACCGGGCCGCGCCGCCCAAGTGGAGATCGGCGCCGCGGTAATTCCCGCCTTCGAGGGCGGCGGGCTCGACCGGGCGATCTTCACGGAGCAGGCCAAGGCCTTCGACGGCGCCCTCGCCGCCGCATTGGCCGATGCGGGATATCCTGCCCGCGCCGCGCCGGAGACGACCAATGTGTCGATGCTGATCACGCTCATGGCCGTCCTCAGCATCTTCGTCGCGATGGCGTCCGCCCCGCTCTCGGCCTGGATGGTGGAGATGTTCCCGACCCGCATCCGCGCCACGGCCTTCGCGATGTCCTACAACATCGGCGGCTGGTTCGGCGGCTTCCTCCCGGCGATCTCATTCGCCGCCTTCACCGCCACGGGCAATCTCTATGCGGGCCTATGGTACGCAGTCGGCGTCCTGCTGGTCGCGCTCGTGGTCAGCGGCCTGTTCCTGCCCGAGACGCGCGGCCGCGCCCTGGAGCGCGTGACATGACCGGCCCCGCGGGTCGTCCGGTCTCGCTCGTCCTGGTCCGCCGCATCAATGCGCCGGCAGGACAGATATTCACCGCCTGGACGGACCCGAAATGGCTGGTCCGCTGGCTGATTCCGGGAGCCGGAGCGCTGCGGGACGCGGTCATCGACCCGAGTCCGGGCGGCGCCTACCGGCTGGAGGGCCTCGATCCGGATGGAACGCGCTATTGCCTCTGCGGCCGTTACATCGAAGTCGCGGCGGAACGGCGGATCGCCTTGAGCTGGGAATATGAGGGCGCCGCAGCCGGCCTATGCGGGCCGCCGACGCGGGTCGACGTCGATCTGCGCCCACTGGGCGCCGACGCTTGCGAGCTGACGCTCACCCACGGCGAGCTCCAGGGGGAGGAAGCGGCTGCGACGCACCGCATATTGTGGACGATCTGCCTCGACCGGCTCGTCTGGTCGCTCGTTCCGCCGCCGGACGAGCCCGCCTTTCGCCCGTCGCTCGGGGCGATCGCCGAGCTCTATGGCGAGTCGCACCGCTTGCTGCAGGACGCCTTCGACAGCCGGCCGCTGGCCAACGCCCTGCGCAAGATGATGGTGACGAGCACGCTGACGAACGAGCACAAGGCCTTCATCGCCGGGCGGGACATGGTGTTCCTCACCACCGTCGACCATCGCGGCTTTCCCACCTGTTCCTACAAGGGCGGGGCGCCGGGCTTCGTGCGGGCGCTCGACGACCAGACCCTCGTCTTGCCGAGCTATAACGGCAACGGCATGTATCTCTCCGCGGGCAATGTCGCCGCCAATGCGAAGGTCGGACTGCTGTTCATCGATTTCGAGCAGCCGCACCGGCTGCGCATCCACGGCGCCGCGCGCCTCGTGCGCGACGAGGCGGAGCTTGCAGCCTTTCCCGGCGCGGAGCTTCTGCTGGTAGTGAAGGTCTATGAGGCCTTCGTGAACTGCTCGCGCTATGTGCATCGCTATCAGCGCGCGGAAACATCCCCCTTCGTGCCGGGCGAGCCACGCGGGGACGAGATGGCGCCCTGGAAGAATCTGGACGTCATCCGTGACGCCCTCCCCGGCCGGGATCGGGTTCGGCGCGAAGAGGCCGGATCAAGGTCCATGACGCGCGAGGAGTATCTCGCGCGCCTGAAGCGCGGGGAGAGCTGAGAGCCCGCTTCGTCTCAATAGCCTTCAAGACCGCGAACGGCTAAAGCCTCGAAATCGTGCTGCGCGAGACATTGAACCGCCGCGCGAGATCGGCTTGCGTCGCGCTGCCTTCCGCGAGCGCCGCAAGCGCTTCCTCGCGCTGATGGCGGGTAAGGGCAGGGGGGCGGCCCATGTGAACGCCTCGCGCCTTCGCGCGGCTGCGGCCCTCGCCGGTGCGCGCGCGGATCAACTCGCGCTCGAATTCAGCAAGCCCTCCGAGAACGGTCAACATCAATCTGCCGTGCGGGGTCGTGGTGTCGGCCCATGCGTCGGCGAGCGAGCGGAATCCGGCTCCGGCCATCGCCACGGTGTCGAGCGTGTTGAGTAGGTCGCGCGTCGATCGCGCCAGCCGGTCGAGACGTGTCACAAGCAACACGTCGCCGTTGCCGAGCGAGGCGATGGCGCGGCGCAACTGGGCACGGTCGGTCTTCGCGCCGCTGGCCGTCTCCTTGAAAATCTTTTCCGCACCAGCGGCGCGGAGCTGCCGCACCTGAGCGTCAACGCTCTGGCCGTCCGTCGAGACGCGGGCATATCCGAAAATCGTCATGCGGACAGGGTAGGGAAGCGCTCAACTTTTGCAACAAACTTTTGCACATCGGAAGCCCTTGAAAAGCAAGGGCGCGGCGCGTGTTGCAAAAGTCTTAACTTCTGCAATAAAGTCTTTAATCATTAGGGTGTGCGGGGGAAGGCGGTGTATCGCTGTTTGTTTCCTCGGATGGCTTGGCGTAGCGGTCGCGGAAGTGACGTTCGTTATGGCACTCGCTTCTGGTCGCGCGCCTCACAAGGAGAATTAGCCAGGATTTACCGTCCGGCGGTCGAGCGCTTCTCAAAATTCGCCGCGTCGGCTATCTTGGACTCGACTGACGAGTTGTTTTTAAGATCGGTACGAAATGTTCGACAAAGCATTAGGCGTAACCTCGGGAGTCGCCGAGGGAAAAGAGAAGTTTCACGCTCTCGACGCGTTGCGCGGCGTCGCCGCTGTTTCGATCGTCACGATGCATTTCAAGGATTTTTTCCAGCCCTATTTCGCGGCGCACGGCTATCTGGCCGTTGATTTGTTCTTCGTCATAAGCGGCGCCGTCATAGAAAGCGCATACGCTGGGCCTTTCGTCAGAGGATTGAGTGCATTCAAATTCGTAAAAATTCGGCTGATCCGATTCTATCCGCTCTATATCGTCGCAATTCTGCTTGCGGCGTCGGGCGCAGTCGCCAGCTATTTCGGAAACAACAAGAGCGGATTTCACGATTTGCAGAGCGTAGCGACGTCCGCCGTCTTGTCGCTAGCTTTCATTCCTTCTCCGAACGCCGCGACCAGTGGCTCGTTGTTTCCGCTCAATGCCGCCATCTGGTCGCTGCTTTTCGAGCTTGTCGTGAATTTCGGCTATGCGCTGCTTTGGGAACGCCTCCAAAGAATGGAAATACTGTTCGCCGTGATTCTGGCGTCCGGCGCGATCTTGGCGCTCGCTTCCCTCTATTTCGGGAGCGTCGATTATGGGCCTCACGGATCGACTGCCGATTTCATTGTGGGCTTCGCGCGCGCGACATTCGGATTTTTCTGCGGAGTCGCTATCTTCAGGTTGAACAGAGACACGCACGCCGCTTCGACCGACTTGCCGTCCTCAGCCAATCAGTTCGGCTTTCTCGCCGTAACTGGCTTTGTCGCGCTCATTCTCTTTCTGGAGTCGCCCGTCTCGTTGATCGGCGCAATTGACGCGATCATGGTCCTGTTCGCCTTTCCGGCGATCGTATGGGCGTCTATGCGCGTGGATCTGCGGGGACCGTGGAGAAAGCTTTCGTTGGTTCTGGGAGAAGCCTCCTACGCGGTCTATGTCCTGCATCTGCCGGTGCTGGGGCTCGCGGCGGCGATCAGCGTTCGATTTGGAAATATCATCGTCGCCAAGGCTCCCTATTCGGGTTGCGTCGTCATCGTCGTTCTGATCGCGGCTTGTTGGCTGCTCGACAAAATCTATGACGCGCCTGTCCGAAGATGGTTGCGCGACTCTGGTGCAAACAGCGCGAGCGGGGCATAATTTGTCGGGGCGCGGCGCCCCGGTTAACAAAGGAGAAATGGTTGGAGATGCGCGTTGGCTCGGCGCCAACGGCGAACCGATCGATCTTCTTTTGCCATGTTCCGCAAAGGGGGCGGAGCGTGGGCCCGATTGATCGGCCGATTTTAATCGCGCGTAAAATCAGCCGTTTCACACCAACGCAGCCGCGACATTTCCGTGGCCGCCTCAAAGACGTAGCTATATCAGAAAATGGCTCGCTTATTTTAGCGCCTATGCGGGGATCGGTGCTCGTGCCGCCTATCTCGCCCGCAGCAGATTGAGGCGCTGTCCGCTCAGCGCGCCCAGGGCGAGCGACCTAGCTCCGGCTATGTCGAGCCACAGAGCGGCAATGCCATAGGCGATGGCCCCGCTCGCTGCCAGCACAGTGAAAGACACGCCGCTTCGACCGGGTAGCAATGTCTCGACCGCGAGCACCGCTAGCGTCATGATTGCACTGGCGGAGATGACCCGCAGCAGCGGGCCGACGAGCAACGGCATCGGATGCGCATAGCGCGTCATCGCAAAGGCGACGAATAATCCGACGCCCTCCGCCAGCACGAGAGAAATCGCCGCGCCGGGCAGTCCGAAGACCACGGTCAGCGGCCAAAGGGCGCAGATGTTGACCGCGAGCGTCGCCGCCCCGTGAGCGATCGTCAGCTCCGGACGCTTGGCGAGGTGAAAGCTGATGTGGACGTACGAATTCGAGATCGACGAGAACAGCCAGGCGAAGGCCAGGATCGGCATGATCGTCGCGGCAGTCTCGCGAAAGGCCGGCCCGAGTAGAAACGAAGCGAGATGAGGCTTGTCAACGCCGCGCCTATCGACACGGGCAGCAAGATAGCGAGCAGAAGTTCCCCGGATTCCTCGAGGTGAAGACGCGCGGCGCCCTCGTCTCCCTCGGAGAGCGCGCGCACCGCGAGAGGGATGGCCGCCGCCGCGACGGCGCTGGAGGGGATGAGGATGATCTGGCGGATGAGATCCGCCGAGGCGCCATAGAGTCCCGCGGCGCTATCGCCTAGCGACCATGCAACGAACAGCCGGTCGAGCGAGCTGTGGAAGGTGAAGACGAAGCCGGAAATCGTGATCGGAGCTCCCAGACGAAGGAAGGTCTTCAGCTTCGAGAGATCGATCGGCGCGATCGGCCGCGTCCAGATCGCTGGCGTCGATAGGCGATCGCCACGAAATAGGCCGCGGCGGCCATCGCCAGCTGGCCAACGCCGCCGCCGCCGAGCCCCGGCCACGACGAGGCAGAGCCCGAAGGCTGCGACCGAACGCAATATCGAGGAGAGGACATAGGCTCTCGTCTGCAGCCGCGACTTCAATAATTCCTGGCCGAGCTCGAACAGGCTGAGGCCCAGCGAAAACACCAGCGCGCAGGCCGCGCGCGCCGGGGACAGCCCGGAAAAATAGGCAACGCCGGCGACCGCCACGGGCGCCACGGCCGCCGAGAGACCATACGCGGCCAACGAGGTCGCGCGGACGTCGACGCCATCCCCCTCGGACTGAAAGCGCATGGCCGAATAGCGCACCCAAGTGAACAGCACTGCGGAAACGAAGCCGCCGACGCTGACGCCGACCACATAGACGCCATATTCGGCGGGATCGAGCAGGCGCGTGAAGGCGACGGCGCTCAGAAAGCCGAAGATCCCCGAGACGGCGCTCGCAGTCAGATAGTGCGAGGTATGGCGAAACAGCATTTTCGGCTCGATCTCTCCAGATTATGTGCTTTTCCAGCGCCTCGTCGCGTGAACCGGGCTCCTGCCGGACGAGCCGGCGGTCAGTCGCGCGTAAACGCCGACGAATCCTAGCCGCAGACATCTCGTATTCGGTTACGCGAGCCGCGCAACTGGCGTGCCAAAACCAGAATCGAGGAAAACGCGCGCTATCAGCGGCGATCGGCCGAAAGCGGATCGGTTACGGCCTCGCCTGTGCCGATACGACACGACCGACTCCTCCGCGGCCTCAGGGGCGAACCAGATCGCGGATCGCGCGATAGAGACGCCGCGCTCTCGTTTTCTCCCGGAGAGCGTCGCTCCAATCGATCATGCTCGAATTGACGTCGTAATCCCCCTCTGAGCATCCGGAATATCGCCAGCGACGATGCGGGCGATGAGGTTCGGCAGCTCTCGATAGAAGGTTTCTGAACGATAGGGCGGATGCAGTGAATACATGCCCTTTCCCGATCCGAGAAAGTCGATGCGGCGCAGTCCGTGGCGCCTCATGGCCGCGGTAAAGAGCTCCTCAAACCGGCAGGGACAGTGGCGATTGGCGGTAGATCCGCGCTCGAAGCCGACGCTTCGCGTTCGGCCGCCACGATCTCGAGCGCGCCGACGCGCGCATCGAAGCGTCGCTGGTCGAGAACGAAAATGCGCGTGCTCACGCTATGGAAACCATAGGCCGAGGTAATCGGCGGCAAGGGCGCGTCGGTCTCGGCAGCGCGTCGCTTCCGGGAAATAGCGATGCAGATCGGCGAGCGCGCCGTCGACCGTCGGCGTCCGGGCAATGGACTGGCGAATAGCGCATCGGGGCGTCTGCTCGAACCAGCCGATGGCTTCGTCGAGCCAGGCCTGGCTTCCCCCACCAAACAGCATGTCGCTGTCCATATGCAGGATATAATCGGCGTCCGCGCGGAGCAGGCCGTAGAAATAGGCGTGTAGCGGCCCGCCATCATAAGCTTTTTCCGGGACGTCCGCGCTGGAATCAAAATAGCGCCGCCGTACGGCCTCGCGCGCCTCGGGAGAATAGTCGACCTCCACGATTTCGAGATTGGAAAAACGCGCCGCGAATGTCTCGATATGATCGAAAAGCTGCTTGCGATTCTCGTCATAGCTCGCGCCACGGTAACGGCCTGTGAGACTGCGCTTCGTGTCGATGGTCAGTGTGACGCGCTCGACCTGACGGCCCCAGACCTCGAGCTCGTGTCCGAGCGTGTGCGCCACATGGCGAGCATCGAGCGGATGCATATTGATTTGCAGAGCTGATCGAACAGTCATGACAGACCTTTTCAAGAATGATTTTCGTCAGATCGGATCGTCACGCGCGCGGCTACGCCGTTCTGCCGGTGAAGCGGTCGATCATCTGCATGAACGGCTTGCGGCCGAAGTCGCGATCGAGCGGGAGCGGCCGGTTCGGCAGACCGTCGCGGCGCGGGAACATATATGGAATCCAGCTATAGCGATCCGAAATGCCCCAGGTGAGCAGGGCGTCGAGCGGGCCGGCCGTGGTTACCGTGGAAAGAAGATCGCCGACTTGGCGGGCGATGATCTGGTCACGTTCGAGCGGTGACGGCGGCAGCTCCTTGTCGACCACATCGAGCTCCGTGATCAGCACCTTTACTCCCGCTGCATGGAGCTCGCCGACGAAGCGCCCAAGACCATCGCGATCGATCGCCTTCGCACCGCGCAGGTGGCATTGCAGGCCCACTGCATGGAGCGGCGCGCCGGCGTCCAAGAGACGGAAGACGAGATTCCGGAACGCCGCCCGCTTCGCCGGAAAATGCTCGTCGCCGAATTCAACGTCATATTCGTTGAGCACCAGCTGCGCCTGCGGATCGGCAGCCGCCGCAGTCCGAAACGCAAGCGCAAAGTGACGATCGCCGAGCAGATCGAGCCAGAGTGACGGGCGACGATCCGTCGGACGGCGCGCGACGTCCGGAATCGCTTCGTTCACCACGTCCCACGAACGAATGCGCCCACGGTAACGGGAAACGACCGTTTCGATATGCTCGACGAGCGCGCGCTCCGCTTTCGCCGGCGTATCGATCGTCTTCGTCCACTCCGGCATCGAAGCATACCAGACAAGCGTGTGGCCGCGCATGGAAAGCCCGTTTCGCTGCGCGAACGACAGCAGCGAATCGGCTCCATCAAAAGCAAAGGTCGAAGCGTTTGGCCGCAACCTGCTCCATTTCAACTCGTCGACGGGCACGATCAAGCTGCATTGCTCTGCGAGAGCCACCCCTAAGCGCGGATCGGACTTGAGATCGGCCAGTCCGAGCGCCGCACCATATGGCACCCGCCGCTGCGCTTTCCATGACGAGGATGTCGCCGCACTCGCGGCTGCGGGCGTCATCGCCAATGCGGCGCCGAGGCTGGAGGTCAGGACGTCGCGCCTGTTCCACTTCATGAAGAAGAAATCTCTCTTTGAGAAAAACGTGGCTTCGGATGACCATTGCAGCAAAAATTCGATCCAGCAGAAGCCGAACGGAGAAGACCGCGCCAAAGCGCCCTTCGTCCAACTCAGACGCCAGCACCACGCCAAAATTGGCCTAGTCTTTGCTGTTTTCGATCGGCATCCGGTCGAAGAGGTTCTTTTTTTGATACGGTTCGTGTTTCAGCTGGATCGAGTTCGGAAGGTGATGTGAATGAGCGTCAGCGTAGTCATTCCAGTCAAGAACGGCGCGCGCTTCATCGCAGAAGCGGTCGAGAGCGCCTGTGTCCAAGCCGAGGTCGGGCTGATCGTCGTGGTCGATGACGGCTCCTCCGACTGTACGGTCGATATCGTCCGCGCCATGAGCGATCCGCGCATCGTTTTGATCGAGAATACTCGGCAAGGTGTTTCCGCCGCACGTAACTCGGGTCTCGACGAAGTGGTGTCGAGAGGCTGCTCGCACGCCGCCGCATCCTGGGTCGTTTTCCTCGATGCCGACGATCGCTTGCGCTCGGGCGGTGTCCGAATTGCTTGCCGGCGTCGATGACGATTGCGTCGCGGTCTACGGCGACTACGATCGGATCGACGAGAACGGAGCGTTCATCGGGCGCCGACGATTCATCCGCGGCAAGCGCAAACCCAGCGGAGACGTCCTCGGACGGATTCTCGCTGGAAACTTTCTGGTCAACGGCGGCGTGATGCTGATCCGCATC
>NZ_JADNQW010000008.1 GCF_015709455.1 Methylosinus sp. H3A | reverse complement strand
ACCGGCGATCTGCCCGCGATCGCCGCCCATGTGATGCAATTCTACGAGCATCGACTCGGGGCCGGGCTCGATCGGCTCATGGGCGCGATCGGCCCAGCGGCCATCGTCGTCGTCAGTGTCCTCGTCGGCGCTCTCGTCACTTCGATCATGAGCGCTCTTCTCAGCATAACGGATCTCGCCCAATGACACTCTCCTGCACGCCGCATCACGGTCTCAGTCGCATCCCGAAGGGCGCGCGCGTCGGCTACACGCTCGTCGAAATGCTGGTGGTTCTCACCATCATCAGCCTCATCCTCGGCCTCGTCGGTCCGCGCGTGCTCAATTATCTCGGCGAATCCCGCGTGAAGACGGCGCATTTGCAAATCGAGAGCTTCGCCTCGGCGCTCGATCTCTTCTACATCGACGTCGGACGTTATCCCTCCTCTTCCGAGGGGCTCGCCGCGCTCGTGCAGCGGCCGAGCGACGTGGATATTTGGAACGGTCCCTATGTGAAAGGCGGGCGCCTGCCCAATGACCCCTGGGGCAAGCCCTATTTGTATCGCTTCCCCGTCGATCACGTTCCGCCTTACGAAATCGTCTCGCTCGGCTCGGATGGGCAGGAGGGCGGCGTGGGCGCGGCGGCGGATATCTCCAATGTCGAACATTGAGTGGCGCGCAGGCTTCACGCTCGTCGAGATGATGGCGGTGATGATGATCGTCGCGCTGATCTCCGCTCTCGTCGTCACATGGACCTTCGGCTCGGGCCGACCGACGCTGAAAGCGGTCGTGCTCGAGGCGGCGGCGCTCCTGCGGCGAGAACGGCTCGGCGCCATGTTGAGCGGCCATCCCCGTCATGTCGCGCTCGATGTCTCGACACGGGTGCTGATCGGCGAGAGCGGCGGAAAAGTCGCCGTGCCTCGAGATGTCTCGCTCGATCTTCTCGCCGCAGATGGGGCGAATGGCAATCTGCAGGGGGTCGCGCGTTTCGAGCCGGACGGCGCCTCGACGGGCGCGGTTCTCGCCTTCGCCAAGGAGCGCGTGCGCTATGATGTGCGAGTCGATTGGTTCAGCGGACGAGTATCCGTCGATGCGCCGTGACCGAGCCCGCCGCCGCGCCGGCTTCACGCTCATCGAGGCGCTGGTCGCGCTCGCCCTGCTGACCGCCTTCGCCGCGGCGCTCGGCCCGCAGCTCTTTCATGCGCGTGGCGCGCTCGCCAAGGGCAAGGGGCGCGTCGTGGCCGAGCAGCTGCTGCGCTCGCTCATCGAGGCTCCGTTCGACCGCGCCGGCCCTCTCGAGACGCGGGAAGGGGAGCGTGACGGCTTTCGTTGGCGCGTCGTCGTCGAGCCGATCTTTCTCGAGACGCCGAGCTTCCGGGAGTCGTCGCCGATAAAAGAGGGCGCCGATGAACGCGAATGGTCGGCCTATCGCGTGGAGGCGCGGGTCGCTTGGGGCTCCAGTGGTCAATCCATCGCGGCGGAGACGATCCGCCTCGCGCTCGTCCCTTAGACGGGAGGAAGACGTTGCGAAGCAGGGCAGAGACAGGACGCCGCGCTGGCTTCACTCTCGTCGAGACGCTCGCCGCCCTCGCCGTGGCTTCCTCGATCATCGTCGGGGCGGCGGCGCTCACCCATCATGTCGCCACTCATTTCGACCATGGGGCGCGCGGCGTGAACGACGCCGAGCGTTTCGCCCTCGCCATGGAGCGTCTGTCGCGCGACTTCGGCGCGGTGAGCTATGTCGCGCTGAAGCCCTCCGGCGCCATAGCGCCGGCGTCCGCCAACGCGCCCGGCAAGAAGCCGGAGGAGCCGCCTGCTCGGGTCGCTTTCGACGGGGATGGTCAAAGCGTCGTCTTCGTGACGGCGAGCGCCATCGGCGCGCAGGCGGCGCTGGAGGAGATCGTCACGCTCTCCGTCGAGCGCGCCGGCGAGAGCGCGCGTCTCATCCGTCGGCGCACGCCATGGCTCGGCCCACGCGCTGGGCTCGATGGGGGGCAGGCTCGAGACGATGTCGTGCTGCTCGAGGGGCGCTTCGACATCTCCTTCGCCTATGCGCGGGTCGAGAAGGACGTTGCGAGCTGGAGGGAAATTTGGCGCGGCGAGAGCGAGCTGCCGCGCCTCTTTCGCCTCGATCTGCGCGACCCGGAGACGGGCGCGAGCCTGTCGCCGGGAGCGGAGTTCCTGCTGCGCGCCGACGCTCCGGCCGACTGCGCGAGCGCCAAAGCGCAATGCCTTCCGGCGGCAAAGAAAGCGCCGCAGTCGCCGGCGCCGCGGCGGGCGCCGACATGAAGCCCCCCCGGAGCATCCGCTCGCGTCGGGGCGTCGTCCTCGTCGCCGTCTTGTGGACGATCACGCTGCTCTCGGCGCTCGCCATGGCGGCCTCGGCGAGCCTGCGCAGCTTTTGCGGGACTGCTGGCGGTCGATCGCGACCGCATCCAGGCCGAGGCGCTGATCGCCGCTGGCATAGAGGCGGGCGCCGATCTGCTGATCAAATATCGCGGACGGCCGCTGCTTCCGATCGAGACGCGTTTTTCCCTGCGGAACGGCGAGGGACGCGTGCGGATCAGCGACGAGCTCGGCCGCATCGACATCAACAAGGCGCCGGTCGAGACGCTCGCTTCTCTGCTCGCCGGCCTCGGCGCGCCGGACGCAGAGGCCGCGCGCTGGCGATCTCGCGCCGGCGCGAGCCGGCCGAAGCGACCGCTCCAAAGGCGGCGCAAAAGCCCGAATCGTCCGAAAGACGCCATTTCGACCAGATCTTCACCAATGTCGACCAATTAGCGCAGATTCCCGGCGTTCAGGCCGAATATGCGCGTCTCGTCGCGCCTTATGTCACCGTCTTCGGCGAGGCGACGGTGAACGCCGCGACAGCGCCGGCGGAAACGCTCCGGCTGCTGCCGCAAATCACGGAGGCGCGCATCGAGCGCCTGCTGACCGCGCGCGCGGAGCGGTCGCTCCAGGCGCCAGATTACGAGGGAATTCTCGGTCCCGCTGTGCGTTATGCGAAACCCGCCGATCACAGCGTCGCGAGGCTCGAGATCGCGGTCGCGCTCGCCGACGGTTTCGCCTCCGAGGCCGAGGCGATCATCGTCACGCTGCCGAAAGACAGCGAGCCGTACCGAATTCTCGCCTTTCGCCAATCGCCCCGGGCTTCGGCCTATGCCGGCGGCTTTTCGGAGACACGCTGAAGTGCCGAATTTCGACCTTCTTCTCCGCTGGCTGGACATTCTCTCGGCCTCCTCCTGCTTATCGCGGACGTACGGCGCAACCGAAACGTGTTGCGCGTCACACGCTCGGGCGATCGAATTCTGCTTCGTTCGGGCGCCGATCCCGATGCGCCGCCCCTCGCCGCCGCCCCGATCGGCGCGACTTTGCCGGAGGAGATCTCGCAACGTGCGCGCGGCGGCTTCGTCCTGCTCGAATGGCCGCGCGAGATGACCGTCATGCGCACTTTGGTGGCGCCGGCGCAAGCTCGCGAGTTTTTGGCCGGCGTCGTCGCCAATCAGCTCGATCGTCTCTCGCCCTGGCCCGCCGGCCAGATATTGCATGGCCATAAAGCGACGCCGGCGGAGGCCGGACGTGTGACGGCGCGGGTGCTGATCGCGCGCAAAGCCGATATCGACGCCACCCGCGCCGCGCTCGCCGAAATGGGGCTTTCGGTCGATCGCGTCGTCGGCGTCGCGGACGGGTTCCACGAGCCCATCGTTTTCTGGGCGAAGGGGGCGACGCAGAGCGACGCGGCGCAGCGTCGGCGCATGCGGCTTTTCGTCGGCGGCGGGATCGGCGCTTATGTCGCGCTCTGCGCGCTCATCGTGCTGGGGGCGTCGCTTTCCGCCAGCGCGCTCCAGGAAGAGGCGGCAACATTCGCGGCGCGCGCCCATGCGCTGCAAAAGCGCGCCGACGCCGCCAAGAACCCAGCCGTCGTCGCCGCTCTGCAGCCGCCCGAGCGCGCCTGGATCTGGAAAGAGGCCTCGACGCCCGCCGTCGCTCTCATCGACGCACTCACGCGCGCCATTCCGGACAGCGCTTTTCTCGAGAGCTTCGGCTTGGAGGGCGGCAAGCTGCGCATATCCGGGCTCGCCGAAGACGCCCCGCCGCTCATCGACGCTCTGGAAAAGACCGGACGATTCTTCGACGCGCATTTTTCTGCTCCGACGACGCGCGCTTCCGACGGCAGGCTGTTTCGCTTCGGCATAGAGGCGCAGCTCGCCGCCGCCACGAAAAAGGGAAAGTGATCCATGCGGATCGGTTTCGATTTCCAGCTCGATCGCGCACAGAGTCTCGCGCTCGGCGCGCTCGCCCTTCTCGTGGCTTGCTTCGCCGCCGCCGCGGTCTTCGCCCTCGGTTCTTGGAGCGAGGCCGCCGAGGAGGCGGCGCAGCGGCGCGCTATTCTCGCGCAGGTGGAGGCGGCGCAAGGCAGCAGCGGCGCCCGAGGCGGCAAAGCCGTGTTCGCGCCCGAGGCGGCCTTTTTCGCCGCGCCGACGCAAGGCCAGGCGAGCGCCTTGTTGCAGGCCCATCTCACGAGGCTCGTCGTCGCGCAGCATGCGAGCGTCACGACATCGGCCGCGCAACCGACGACGCGCGAGGACACGTCCGACGTGGTGCGGCTCCGAGCGACATTCGATATGGGTCTCGCACCCTTGCAGACGCTGCTCTACGAGCTCGAGACCGGCGTGCCCTATGTGTTCGTCGATACGCTCGCCGTTTCGCCACAACGCGGCGGCCAGAGGGGCGCCGAGCCGCCGGTGCTGCGCGTCACCTTGGATCTGCGCGCTCTCTGGCGGAGGACTCGGATATGAGGCGCTTTCACCTCCTGGTCGCCTTACTTGTCGCCGCTTGCGGCGCCGCCTCCGCCCAAGAGGCAGGAGAACGCGCCCGTCTCAACCCCTTGGCGCGCTTCGAGCCGGGGCAGCTGGCGGAGACGCTGCGACGGCCTCTGTTTTCGGCGAGTCGGCGTCCTCCTCCTCCGCCCACCGCGGCGCCCCGAGACGAGGCGCCGCCTCCGCCGCCAGAGCCTCCGCGGCTCACGCTGATGGGCGTCGTGACCGATTGGAACGGCGCGCGAGCGCTGGTGAAGACCGGGCCGCCGATTCGGATGCGCAGCTTGCGGAGAGACGACGAGATCGAAGGATGGCGTGTGGTCGAAATTGCGTCCCGGCGCGTGGTTTTCGGGCGGGACGCGAGTCGTCATGTCGTCGCATTGTTCGCGTCGCCGGTTCGCCCGGCGATCGCATCTCCTTTACCCGATGCGCCAGCTTCCGAGGGCGATTGAGGGCGCCGGCTCGCGCCAGCGGACCGAAAGGATACAAATTATATGAATAATATATTACAGCATACGAGTCCCCGCCAGATATTGTCCAGCCGACGAAATCAGCGATAGCCTATCTAAACGTCACATGACGCGAATAAAATAGGCGATTTGCTTCTACAAACAGCCTGCTGTCGTGCAACATCTTCATTTTTTGAAAAACAAGCACGCTTGACAGGCAAAAAATCGTTGGTAATATACTTTCGACTCATAACGCATATCTATGTTAGAATTCCATGCGTATGAGCGAATATAATACTTCAGACGATAGCCGTAAGTCGGGATAGCCGGCTTGCGTCGCGCCTTTTTACGAAAGGGGTATGGGGTATGCAAAAATACAAAATGAAGACGGTTCTGTCTGCGGTGGCGATTGTCGTGTCGCTTTTCTCCGGAGGGGCATCGCCGGCGCTGGCTACGACGAATATCAACGTCTCTGCCGCAGCCAATTTCTGCGCTCCGCCGAATCCTGGTGATCCGACTCCATTAGGAGATCTGATTACGGCGTTCCAGACGGCCAATCCGTCATATACGGTCACTCTGGTCCAATGCGGCGCCACCGGTACGCTCGCGAGCCAGATCACCGGCGGCAATAGCCTCGGCGTCGATCTCTTCCTCGCCGCCAACAGCTCGACTCCTGCGAGCCTCGCCAGCGGCTATGGCGTCGGTAGCCCTTTCACCTATGCGGTGGGCACGCTCGCCTTCTGGTCCAAGTCGGTGAACGTCAGCGCGGGCTACAGCTCCAGCACCTATTCCAAGGTGGCGGTCGCCAATCCCAGCACCGCGCCCTATGGCGCGGCCGCTTCGCAATTGCTCACGGGGCGCTATGGTCTCACTGCGCCGCTCTCCAGCAATAGCCTCGTCAACATCTACTCGAACATCGATTTGACCTTCCAAGCCGTCAACAGCGGGAGTGAGACGGTCGGCTTCGTCGCGCTTTCGCAAATCTGTTCCGCCGGAACCTATCCGAGCTCCGGTTACGCGCTCGTCTATCCGCCGACGGACACCAGCGTGTCGCCGGTGATCTATAATTACGACCCGATCAATCAGGCGGGCCTTCGCATCGCCCACAGCCGGACCAGCGCGCAGGATACGGAACTCAACGCCTTCGTCTCCTATTTGACGGATCACACGCTCTCGCCGCAGTCGCAGATGATCACGACGCTGCTGAACTATTGCTACGGCGTTCCGTGAGCATAGCGCGCAGCTTCGCTTATTCGTGCTGAAACGAGCCGAAGACAAAGAGAATGCCGCCGCGGCTCCCGCGGCGGCATTTTTCGCATCCGCCCAATGCCGCCCCGCCAGCCGGAGTCTTCGATGCGACGCCGGGCCCCAGGCTCCAAAACTGAGTACGAAGGCGCTCTGCATCGAGATTGATCGTTATGCATCAAATTTATATGGCTATTCACAAAATTTGCTCATCCTGATGCCTGCGCCCGCCTTGACCGGAGCATTTTCTATTCGATAATGTAGTTCAAATACATAATAAAAGTAGTCAGGCGCAAAAAGGCGTGCTCGATGAACCGAAAAGATTATAAAGTCTTATGTCGCGTCGCCGCTGGCCGCCCCTCGCGACTCGATCGGCCACCCGTGTCGCAGTCGTCCTGCATGACAATGACGGCGATCGCGGCAATTCTTGCCCTGCCGAGCTTCGCGCTCGCCAATCCGACGGGGGGCGTCGTCGTCGACGGCGCGGCGACCATCTCCTCGACGCCCAACGTCACCAACGTCGTGCAATCGACCAATCGCGCCATTATCAATTGGCAGGGCTTTTCGATCGGCGTGGGTGAGACCGTCAATTTTCTCCAGCCCACTGCGATGTCGGTGACGCTCAACCGCGTCGTCGGCAATGAGCAGAGCATCATCGCCGGCGCGCTCAACGCCAATGGCAAGGTGTTCATCGTCAATTCCAACGGCATTATGTTCACCAAGGACGCACAGGTGAATGTCGGCGGGCTCGTCGCCTCGACGCTGGATATCTCCAATTCCAATTTCATGGCCGGCAATTACACTTTCTCCGGCTCTTCCGCCGCTTCCGTCGTCAATAAGGGGACGATCAACGCCGCCGATGGCGGCTATGTCGCTCTGCTCGGCCGGGCTGTCTCCAATGAGGGGACGATCGGCGCCAAGCTCGGCACGATCGCGCTCGCCTCCGGCGAGCAGATCACGCTCAATTTCGGCGGCGATTCGCTGCTCGATGTCACCGTCGACAAGGGAACCTATGACGCGCTGGTCGAGAACAAGGGGCTGATCAAGGCCGACGGCGGCAATGTGGTGATGACCGCGCGCGCGGCCGATGCGGTTCTGTCGGCGCAAGTGAACAATAGCGGAATCATCCAGGCGCGCACGCTCGCCGATCTGACCGGCGGATCGTCATCGACGAGCGGGACTGTGCGCGTCGGCAAGATCAAGCTGCTGGCGCAGGGCGGAACGACCAAGGTTTCCGGCACGCTGGACGCTTCCGCGCCCAATGGCGGCAAGGGCGGAACGATCGACACTTCCGGCGAGAAGGTGACGATCGCCGATGGGACGCTCGTCACCACGGCGGCCGCGTCGGGCGAGACGGGAAGCTGGATCATCGATCCCGACGGCTTCACCATCGCCGCGAGCGGCGGCGACATCACCGGAACGCTGCTCGGCAGTCTGCTCGCCAACAATAATATCACCTTGACGTCGACCAATGGCGGCGGAACGGACGGCAATCTCAACGTCAACAGCGCGGTGAGCTGGGCGGCCAATACGATACTGACGCTGAACGCGACGAACAACATCAATATCAATTCCTCTATCACCGCGACCGGCGCGAGCGCCGGGCTCGCCCTCAATTATGGCAATTACGCCTCGACCGGCAGCGCTGCCTCTGGGACGAATTACAGCGTCAACACCGCCAATGGCGCCTCGGTGACGCTGAGCGGCGCCAGCGCGAGCCTGAAGATCAATGGCGACGCCTATAGTTTGATCCGCAGCATGAGCGATCTCGCCGCCATCAGCGGCGGCTCCGGCTATTATGCGCTGGCGCAGAATCTGGACGCGTCCGGCACGACCTATACGAGCGCGGTCGTCCCGACATTGGCCGGCACGCTCGCAGGCCTCGGCCATACGGTCGCAAATCTGACGATCAACGATAGCGCCGGAAATGGCGATATCGGGCTGATCGGAATACTCGGCGCGCAGACGAACTCCGCAGCCGCAGTTCGCGATATCGGGCTCGTCGGCGCCAGCATCACGGGCTCGACTGCGAGCGTCCGAGTCGCTTCGCTCGTCGCAGAAAATTGGGGCAAGATCACAAACGCCTATGCGTCGAATTTGACGATCAACGGCCTCTTGACCGTGGGCGGGCTTGTCGCGGTGAATTGGGGCACGGGGGTGATCGACAATTCCTATGTCACGGGAACTTTGACGACGCCCGTCACCACGACCCCCGCGAGTAATATCGGCGGGCTGGTCGGATCGGATCTCGGCGTCATCACCAACTCCCATACCAATGTGGCGATCACTATATTGGGCAGAGGCACCAATGTCGGCGGCCTCGTCGGGCAGAGCAATGGCGGCACAATTTCCAACTCCTACTCCACTGGAGATATGAACGCGAATGACACGTCCTACATCGGCGGCCTAGTCGGATTGGCCCAGAACAATAGCTCCATTGTCAACACGATCACCAACTCCTACGCCACCGGCAATGTGACGGTGAATTGGACAAACACCACGGGAACGAGCGGCGGCGCGATCGGCGGGTTGGTCGGCAGTGAATCTGGCGGAGCGATCACGAATAGCTGGGCGTCCGGAAACGTGACCGTCAATGCGCCCGACAGCACCTATGGGGTGAGCAATGTCGGCGGCCTTGTCGGCAGCCTGTCGGGAGTCAATAATCTCGCTCTCGTCGGCGGCAAGGTCGTCGTCGTCTCCACCACCACCGCCACCATTACGGGCTCGAGCGCGTCCGGAAATGTGAGCGCCGGCGTCAATGGCACGAATGTCGGAGGCCTCGCCGGAAGCGCCAGCCTGAGCAGCATCTCCAATTCCTCCGCCAGCGGCAATGTGACCGGTCTCAACTCGGTCGGAGGATTGCTCGGCAGCAACAACGGCAGCCTCTCCAACGTATCCGCCACCGGCAATGTGACAGCGACGGGCCTGCTCGGATGGGCCGGCGGCCTCGTCGGCGTCAACAGCGGCGCGATCGACAGCGCTTTTGCGAGCGGCGACGTTTCCGGCAGAAGCGATGTGGGAGCCCTGGTCGGGAGAAACATAGATTTAGTTCAGAACACGGGAACGCGGATCGGCTCGGTCACGAATTCGACGGCGACCGGCAGCGTGTCGGGCGGTGCGAACGCAGGCGGCTTGATCGGAAACAATACCGGCAAGCTAGGCGCGATCGCGAATAATTCCTATCATGACGTGAAGGCGGAGGCGCGCGCCGCCGCGCAGCTCGCCGCGACGCAGCGGACGGCCGCGGCGGCCGGCAATGTGATCTCCGACGCCGCGCAGGCCGCCTCGAAGACTCTTCCGAAGGCGGCGGCCTCGACAGCCGCGGGCAGAGCCGCGGTCGCCTCGGCCAACGCCTCGGCGAATGTCGATGATAAGCTGACGGGCCAGGAGTCGACGCAGACGCCGCTTCCAGCCGCGCGCGCGCCTGCGCGCCATGCATCCGCGGCGACCGCGGACGGCGCGCGCAGGGCCCATGCCCCTTCGCCCGGCGCCGGCTATCGCGCGCGCATCCGCAGCATCGACATCGATGGGCAGCATTTCGACCTCGGTCCCAATAGCAGGGATCTCGCGCCCGCGCCGAAAGCCCAGTGACCCGTTTTCCATCAGAAAAGTCGATCCAAATGAAACTCCGTGTTCTCCTCCTCTCCTGCGCCGCCACGCAGGCGCTTCTCCTCGCCGCGCCGCAGGCCTTCGCGCAGAGCGCGCCGACGCCGATCCTGCCCTATAATATCGGCGACGCCGTCCGTCAGGCCGAGGAAGCGCGGCCCGCGCCGCCACGGCAGAGCGGAGCGCCCGTGCTGCCCCAACTCGCCGAGCCGCGCTTCACTCTCGCCAACAAAGAGACGCTGTTCGTCGAGCATTTCGTGGTCGAAGGTCCGCTTCTCGTCCAAGACTCCGAGCTGCGCGAGATTCTCACGCCCTATGAAGGCCGCAAGCTCACGCTCGGCGATATCTACGGCGCCGCGGATAAAATTACGCTGCTCTATCGCGCCAAAGGCTATCTCGTCGCCAAAGCCTTTGTGCCGGCGCAGGATGCGCGCCATGGCTCTTTGAAGATCAAGCTCGTCATCGGCAAATATGGCAGCGTGCTCGTCAAGAACTCTTCCGCCGTCGACACAGACTTTCTGCAAGGCGTTGTCGACACCGCGCTCGAGGACGAAGCGCTCATCCATAAGGATGCGCTGGAGCGTGCATTGCTGCTCGTCTCCGATCTCCCCGCCGCCGGCGTGCCGCGCATCGCGGTCTCGCCCGGCCAGCGCCAAGAGACATCGGACTTTCAATTCGCCGTGCCGGAGGGAAAGCGCGTCGAGGGCTATCTGCTCGGCGATAATTTCGGCTCGCCCTATACGGGTCGTGACCGTCTGAACGGCGGCTTCAATATCAATTCGCCGCTCGGCTTCGGCGATCGCCTGTCGGGCTCTGCGATCGTCTCCGAGCGCGCCGCGCTCGCCAATGGCCGCATCGCCTATTCACTGCCGCTCGGCTATGACGGGCTGCGCGCCGAGATCGGCGCCTATCGCACGACTTATGCGCTCGGCGGCGCCTATAAGGATCTCGACGCCACCGGCAGCGCCTATGCGCTGACCGGGACGCTGAGCTATGCGCTGATACGCCAACGCGAGGAGAGCATTTCGCTGTGGGCGAATTTCACGCATAAATGGCTCAACGACAGGATCGCCGACACCTCGACCGCCAATCGCAACATCGCGCTCGGCACGCTCGGCGTCACGCGCGATACGGCGCAGGATTTGTTCGGCCTGCCGCTGGCGACGAGCTCGACGCTGTCCTTCACCTCCGGCTATGTGAATTATCTCGACGTCACGCAGAAGATTCAGAACCGCGCCGGCGCCGACACGGTCGGCAATTTCTATCGCATCAATCTCTCGATCAATGCGACAGTGGCGCTCGACGAGAAGTTTTCGCTGTCGACTCATCTGCGCGCGCAAAAGGCGCTTTTCGGCAATCTCGACACCAGCGAGCAATTCAGTCTCGGCGGCTTTTGGGGTGTTCGCTCCTTCGACGAAGGCCTCGCCGGCGACAGCGGCTATATAGTGACGCCGGAATTGAAATATGCGCTGCCGCAGATCGAGAATTACCGCCATGCGCTCGGCGTCTTCACCGACATAGGCGGGGTGTGGCTGGAGAACGGCTCCTACACGACGACGCAGCGCAGCTATACGGGGGTGAACGATCTCGGCGTCGGCTATTATGCGACCTATGACATAGGCGGCGGTAGCCTGCTGGTGCTCAAGGCGCAAGCCGCGCATACCTATGGGACGAACAGCGGCGCGACGGCTTACGACCGTCACACGAAGGGGCTGTTGCAGGTCGGGTTCACCTTCTGAGGGGCTCTGCTTCAAAATGAGAATCCTGCAGTGGCAGGATCCGCGCGCGAAGCCGTTCGATGCTCGCGCGTCCGTACATCGGGCTGTGGCGCAAATTTCACGAACGGCCATGAGTTGGGTTCGGGCGTTGTTTGGTTCAGGCGGCAAGCACCGAGGTCTAGGCTCAGGACTCATTGATTGAGATAGAAGGCGACAGCGGCGGCGATGCATATGGCGGAGAAGAAGGCGTGCGCGCATCGATCGTAACGGGTGGCGATGCGCCGCCAGTCTTTGAGCTTGGCGAAGAGGTTCTCGATCTTATGACGTTGCCGGTAGAGCGCCTTGTCGTAATCGAGAGGCTTCTTACGGCTCTTTGTCGGCGGAATGCAGGGCTCGGTCCCGCGTTCCGCGAGCGCTCGCCGAAACCAGTCGCTGTCGTAGCCGCGATCTGCGATCAGGGCCGAGGACGGCGGCAGCGCGTCGAGCATCGGCCTCGCGCCTTTGTGATCGCTCATCTGCCCTTCGGTCAACATCATGACAAGCGGCTTGCCGGCGCCGTCGCAAACGACGTGGAGCTTGGAGTTCAGCCCGCCTTTCGTGCGGCCGATACAGCGGGAAAGAGCCCCTTTTTTAGGAGGCTCGCCGCCGTCCGATGCGCTTTCAGATGAGTGGAGTCGATCATGATCCGCTCCGGCTTCGGCCCTTCTCCCGCGAGCGCGGCGAAGATACGATCGAAGACGCCGAGCCGGCTCCAACGGATGAAGCGATTGTAGAGCGTCTTGGGCGGCCCATACTCCTTCGGGGCGTCCTTCCATTGCAGGCCATTCTTGATGACGTAGACGATCCCGCTGACCACGCGGCGGTCGTCCACCCGCGGCACGCCGTGCGCCAAGGGAAAGTGAGGGGAAATTCGCGCCATCTCCGCTTCGCTCAGCAAAAACAAATCACCCATCAAAGCCTCCATTTCGGAGACCTTGAATCACGCCTCACTCCAAATTAATAGGTCCTGAGCCTAGGTGACCGGCGGGCTCGCCGGCATTGTCCTGGGCGTCGCGGTCTCGGGAATTGTCTCGCTGTTTTCCGAATGGTCCTCGCCGGTCTCTCTCGTGGCGGTCGCGGTGGGCTTTCTGTTCTCTGCGGCGGTCGGCGTCTTCTTCGGCTATTATCCCGCGTGGAAGGCGGCTCATTTCGACCCCATCCAGGCGCTGCGCTATGAATAGCTCGACCGCTGCTTGTCGTAACGGCTGTCGAGGAAAGCGATTTGGCGCTGAAGTCGTGCATTTGGCCGAGAGCGGGAGATCTAGCCGAAGATGGCAAAGGACGCATCTACACGACCCGGGCCGGTCGCGGAGCCAGGATGGATATCTCGAGAGTTCGCGCGCGAGGCTCTGACTCTCGGGCAGGTTCTCTGGGGCTCGCCGGAGCGACGCGTTTTGATCGGCATTTGGACCGCGCTCATCGTCGTCATCGGTGCGACCGCCTACGGCCAGATCGCACTCAACGCCTGGAATCAGCCTTTCTATGACGCGCTCGCCCGGCGCGACTCGGAAGGATTCGCGCATCAGCTCGGCGTCTTCGCCGTCATCGCCGGCGCATTGCTCGTTCTGAACGTCGCTCAGACATGGCTCAATCAAATGTCGCGCGTCGAATTGCGGAAGAGATTGACGCGCGATCTCTTCTCCCAATGGCTTGCGCCGAAACGCGCCTTCCTGCTCGCCGGCGTCGGCGACATCGGCGTCAATCCCGATCAGCGCGTTCACGAGGACGCTCGCCATCTCAGTGAGCTCACCACCGATCTCGGCGTCGGCCTGTTGCAGGCGGCGCTGCTGCTCGCCTGCTTCATCGGAGTGCTGTGGGGCCTTTCTAAGGGCGTGACGCTCCATTTTTGGGACAGCAGCGTCGTCATCCCGGGCTATATGGTGTGGAGCGCTCTGTTCTATGCGGGCGCCGCCTCGCTCGCGAGCTGGCTCGTCGGCCACCCGCTCGTCGGTCTCAACGCCGAACATTACGCGCGCGAATCCGACATGCGTTTCGCGCTCGTTCACGTCAATGAGCATAGCGAGGGCGTGGCCGTCTATCGGGGCGAAGCGGAGGAAGAACAGAAGCTCGACCTGACCTTCGACCGCCTGCTCGTCGTGCTACGCGAGCTCGTGCGCGCAACCACCAATTTGAGCTGGGTGACGGCGGGATATGGCTGGTTCACGATCGTCGGGCCCATCGTCGTCGCGGCGCCCGCCTTCTTCAGCGGCGATCTCACCCTCGGCGGCCTGCTGATGAGCGCCGGCGCCTTCACCCAGGTCCAGCAGTCGCTGCGCTGGTTCGTCGACAACGCCGGCGCGATCGCGGATTGGCGCGCGACCTTGCATCGCGTCGGCGCCTTCCGTCTCGCTCTCCTCGAAGTGGACAAGATCGGCGAGGCCACGAGCAGAATCGAATTCGGCGAAGCGGCGAGCGAGCGATTGGTTCTCGACGAATTGCAAGTGTCGCTCCCCACGGGAAGCATCCGATTGAGCGAAAGCCATGTGGAGGCCTCGCGCGGCGCGCGCATATTGATCGTCGGCGCGGCGCGCTCGGGCAAGACCTGCCTGTTTCGCGCCATCGCGGGTCTTTGGCCCTGGGGCTCGGGCCGCATCGAGCTTCCCTTGCCCGCTCGGGTCATGTTCATGCCAAAACGTCCCTTCATTCCGGACGGCGACCTGCGTCATATCCTCGCTTATCCCGGGCCGCCGGACGCCTTTCAGGATGAGCAGCTGCTCGCCGCGCTGACGAGTCTCGATCTTGGCTATCTCGGCCCCGATCTTTATCGATCGGCGCGCTGGGACCAGGAGCTCACGCATGAGGAGCAGCTCGGCCTCGCCTTTGCGCGGCTGCTCCTGCACAAGCCCGATTGGGTGGTCGTGGACGAAGCGATCGAGGCGATCTCGCCGGAGAGGCGGGATTTGGTCTTCGAGGCGCTCGCCAATGAGCTCTCGTCGACGTCGCTGCTCGTCATCGGCGGCCCGCGCGCGGAGGCCTCGCATTACAATCGAATCTTGCGGCTCGTCTTCGACCCGAAGGGGCCGCGTCTCGCGCCAATCGGCGCAAAGCCCGAGGCCGCGTGAGAAGCGCCTCGTGAAATTCGAATGCGGGCAGGCTCGGAGGGCGGAGAGTGAATGGCGGCGACAAAGGTCTCCTCGAATGGACGGCGGAACAGTATCGCTTCTGCGCCACGGCGATGTCGCGCGCCGTTTCTGCGACGACTCTCGTGAAGCATCGCTCCGCGCTGGGGCAGACGATCCGTCCTACGCTCGGCTCGATCGTGGCGTCGACAGAGATGGCGTCGTACGATCCCAATCCGGACTATTTCTTTCACTGGCTGCGGGACTCCGCCCTCGTCGCCGACGCGCTGCGGGAAGCCATCGAAGACGGAACGCTCGAACCGTCCGCGATCGAGCATCTCACTGAATTCGTCGCCTTCAGCCTCGATCTCTGTCGTTTGGACGGCCCATCCTTTTTGCAGCGAAGCTTCTATCCAGAAACAGTGGAGCCGTCCTTCCGACAACATCTGCGTTCACGTGAGGAGATCGCCGAGATCACCGGCGACAGAGCGCTCGGCGAAACGCGCTACAACGCCGATGGAAGCATCGACCTTATGAAATGGGCGCGGCCGCAGAGTGACGGACTCGCCTTGCGCGCGCTCACAGTCGTGCGCTGCTTCGCCTTGGACGGCTTTCGCGAGCGGGTGGGCGAAACAGCCTCGGCGTTGCTGCGCTACGATCTCGATTACACGCTGTCGCACTGGCGGGGGCCTTGCTACGATCTCTGGGAGGAAAATCTCGGCTTCCACTATCACACGCGCCTCGTCCAGCAGGCGGCGCTCGCCGCAGCCGCCGAGTTTTTGGCGGCGGAGGGCGACGCGGAGCGCGCGGCCGCCTGCGCTGACGTCGCGTGTGCGCTGCTCGCCGAGCTCGACGCGCATTTCGATCCGCATGACGGGGTCTATCGCGGCCGTCTCCCGGATGCAGCCCCGCCGCCGGATGCGCCGCCGCCGCGGCGCCTGGACATAGCCGTGGTTCTCGGGGCGATCCAGGCGGGCCGGCGCGCAGGGCCGCACAGCGTCGTCGATCCGAGAATGCTAGGGACTCTGGCGGCGCTCGAGCATCTGTTCGAGCAGGACTATCCGATCAATCGGACGCGTCCCGCCGATTGCGCGCCGGCGCTCGGCCGCTACGCCGGCGACAGCTATTTCACAGGCGGCGCCTATTACTTCTCGACACTGGGCGCGACACTGGGCGCGGCGCAATATTCCTTTCTTCTCGCGCAGGCCGCCGCGGAGGGGGAGGCGGTCGTCGTCTCCGAAGAGAGTCGCGGGCCGCTGGCCGAGCTGCTGCAGGCGCCGGCGGAATCGCTTCCCCGGGGCGCGCTCGCGCCGCCGCTTCGAGAACGGCTTGCCGAAGCGGCGCTTCGACGCGGCGATATGTATCTCGCAATGGTGCGGCGACACACGCCGGCGTCGCGCGAGATGGCGGAACAGTTCAGCCGATACGACGGCGCGCCGACATCTTCGCGCAATCTTACCTGGAGCTACGCCTGTTTCATCTCAGCCGTCGCGGCGCGCCGACGCGCCGCTCTCGCGATAGAGGAAGCGCGAGTCGGCTGAGCCGGTTTCGATGGCGCGCCATTCTCTCTTTCGTGCTCAGCCGAGCCTGACATACAGGCGGTTCACGCCATCGTCGATGATCCGACTCAGCACGGATTCGATCGCGATTTCCGCGGCGCCGACGCGGTAAGGATTCTCGCGGCGAAGGAAAGGCAGGTCGACGCCATTTAGATTCGTCCCGATGGGACCGCAGCCGACTTTGTCGACCGCATAGGTCACCTCGAAATCATGACCGAACAGCTCGATCTCGACACGCAAGCCGTTCAGGCTCGGAGGGATCGCCGGATCGAGCACGAGCGCCGATTTTTCCTGCGTCAATCCGAGGAAGCAGCAGATGATCAAACGGACCGCGACGCCCGGCCCGCTGGAATAGATCCTCCAACCACCCTCGGTCGGGATCGTTCCGCGCATGACGCGATCGTAATTGTCGCGCGCCTCATAGCGATCGGCGAAGTCGGCGTCCGAGCTGGTGTAGTAGCAATTCGACTGGCGTAGCGCCGCGGAGGGCGTGAGGTCGCGAATGCCGATGGGGTTTGCGAGGCGAAGGGCGCGAAAGAACCCATCGACGTCGCCGTAACGCCACAAGGCCTCCGCATAGCGCAAATGCGCGTGAGTGTACATCAGCCCGACCTCGCGGCCGAAGAAGGCGGCGGTTTCCGCCCGCTGAAAGCATTTTTGCGCGCCGCCCCGATATTCGATCGGCCGATCGAAAAGCCTGGCGCCATCGGGCGCCAGCAGATGGCGCTCGATGATGGCAAGATGCTCGCGCGCCTGCGCGGGCGTGAAAAGGCCGGCGATAATCGAATGGATCATCGGAATGAGGCTGTAGGAGACGCCCGTCGCCGCATCGCGTGGATGCAGCAGATAATGATCGGCTCCACGGCGATCGGCGCCACGGAATGAGGCCAGTCCGGCGACCACGCCGTCGACGATCAAGAGGCGCTGGAAGTCCTCCCTCACTCGCTCCGCTCGGGCGCGGATATCCGCCGCCCTCGCAGCCGAGCCTTCACGAAGATAAGCGTCGGCGAGCGCGATATAGGTCTGGTAATGCAGCGTCACGGTCCAGGCGCTGCAATAAGTGTCGCGCATGCTCGCGTCGGCGGGCTGCAGCGTGTCGTTCCAGTCGCCGCGGCCATAGGCGGCGAGGCGCGTTCCGTGGATCACGCGCCGGGCGATGAGATCGAGCGCTCGCTCGACATGTTCTTCGATCGGCGTCGGCTCGATCGCATCCTCGCGTTCTGCGTAAAAGGGGATGCGTTCGACGAGGATATCGCGATCGTGGGAGGCAGTCAGATATCTCGCCAACGCCAGCAAGGGCCAGAAAACGACGTCGCCATGGGAGTCGTCGGCGCGATCGCGTCTCTCCCGCGCGAACACGCCGAAGAATTGCGGCCAGTCGCCGTCGGGATTCTGCTGCGCGAACACGCGCCGCAGAATGTCGCGCAGCGCGTCGAAGCGGCCGAGAGCGAGAAGCATTTCGACCGGCCCCTGCGTGACGTCGCGGACGCCCCAGCTGCCGCCGGAAAATTGTTCGAGCCCCCTCGGCGCGAGATAATGGACGAGCGCGTTCTGCGCGAACCAGGGCAGAATCTCGCCGATCCGCGCTGCGTCCTGCGCCAGAGGGGCGTTCGGGGGCGCGTGTATTCGCATGCCCGAGGACATATCGCGCCAATAGCGATCGGCCGGCGCGCCCGTCGGCGGCTGCGGCCGCAGCAGACGGCCGAGGATGCGAAAGCCGATCGATCGCGCGGGCGAAACGATCAGGCAGAGGAAGGGCTGGCGCCGCGAAACGCCGTCCGGGAAGAGAGCTTCGTCCCCCGCGATGCTTTCGATGTTCGCGCCGGGTAGTGGATCGATGCGGAAGCCGCCGCCGGGAAAGCGCCTCCCGATTTCGCTGTCTGGAGCCGCTCGAACGAACACACCCTCGCCGTCGCGAACATAGCGCGTCGGCGCCTCGTCGGCGCCGTCGTCGTCATCGAGGGCGATGTGGTTCGACAGAAGGCAACGCATCGGCGAACCCGAGAGAAACTCGACAGACAGTCTCAGCTCCTGGCTTTCCGTCAGCGCCCGGCTCTCGACCCGTATCAATCCGGCCTCGTGCTTATAGAACCAGCGACAGGCGTCTGGGGTCATCTCGAAAGCCGAGGGCTCGTCGAGTAGGCGCCAGCCGCTTCCGCCGTCCACGAACAGTCGCTGGCCATGCGAGCGGAACAGACCGAGGTAGCTCCGGCTCCCGGAAAGGAACCGATCGACGCCGACATGGCCTTGCGTCAGCTGCGAATGAAATACGCCGGACATCCAGACCGTCGAGGTCAGCGCGGCCTCCTCGGGAAGCGAGCCACCGCCGGTGCGCAGGATCTGGCCATGAGGCCGCAGCGTTCGCAGCTCCTTCGCTTTCAGCGCCACATGGCTTCGTTCGCCGCAGAAGAAGGAGAGAAGCCGCCCGTTCTCCCGCTCCCCATGCCGGAGATCTTCGCCGAAGAGTTGCGAGATTTCTCCTTCGGTCAACTCCAGCGCGTCGAGGAGAGGCGCGGAGCAGAACAAGCTCGACGGATTCGGGACCGCGCCCCCCTTCCCGCAGGCAAACCACGCGGAGCGCGCTTCGGGCAGCGCCGAGGCTCGATCAACGAAAGCCGTGTCTGCAGCCGACGTCGGCGCCGAATGGTCTGGCTCGAACCAACCGAAAAAGCCGCGCTCGATTCGCTCTCCCGGCGCGAGTTGGAACGGCGCATCCTGTATGGCGGCCAGCGAATGCTCGTGCTGGAGGCGCTTGCCCGGGAGGCCTCGCGTCATCGCCTCCGGGGAGCCGCCCGCCCGCGTGGACAGACCATTGACCTGCAAGGCGTCGGTGGCGAAGCCGATCCCTCGCCCGAGCGAGCCGATGATGCACCATGGATGGCGCCCGTCGACGGTCTGGTTCTGGCGGGAGGCGACGACGACGCCGCGCTCCGGGTGAGACAGTGGCGCGTGATCGACATATTGGCTGACGTAATATTCGTTGGATCGCGCCGCTTCATAATCGGCCAGGCCCAGGTCCTGCGCATAGATCATATCCAGCCGCTGGGCTTTGTCGCCGCGATTTTCGAGCGCCAGACGCCAGAACCATGCGGCGGCGGATCGGGCGAGAACGAGCGTCAGGGAAAAGCGAATGTCTCGCCACGCGCCCTCGACGGTCATGCCTCGATCGTCGAACTGCGCGGCCGCGCCGCTGCGTGGTCCGAGCAAGCCGATCGCATCCCGCCCATCGTCGAGGCCGCGCAGGTAGATATTGGCGGGTCCGCCCTCGACCTCATTGCCGAGGAACAGGTTGAGCAGAACCCCATGGCGCCGCAAGCGCCGGATCGAACCATTGGCGTTCGCTTCCACGATCAGATCCGACTCACTCTTCAGCAGGCGAGGACTTGTCGGAGGTGGGTTTGCTTCCATGCCGGCGTGACCCTCGTCTCGGCGGCGCATGTTGCGTCCGCTTGGAACAGAATATGCGTCCTCGGCCGCCCGTTCCAAGCGCCATACCCCAGCGCAGTCGGCGCGCGAAGGCGAGGCTGTCGAAGGCGAGGCTTGCCTCCGGCGCAGCGTCGGGAGTTAATCGGCGGCGGGACGCGCATGACGTCCGTCGGAAGCGATAGATGAACGTCCCGCCGAAAGCCGCGTGGAAGGCGACGGCCAGCTGCGGCGATCCGCGACATGCGATCGACGATCGCTATTCCACCGCATGGTCGGCCGAACCGTCGGCAAGGCCGTGGCTCGAGATCGATCTCGGCGAGGCGGCCGTGCTCGGCGGGCTGGAAATCTACTGGGGGCGGCGCGCGTCGAGCGAATATTGGTTCGAGGGCTCGCCGGACGGAAAGCGATGGATGCGCGTCTGCGGCTCCGGGCACGGCGAAGGCGGCCAGGAGATTTTCGCCTTTCCGCCGACGCTGGCTCGTTTCTTGCGCTGGAGCGCCGAGAATCCGGAGCGCCGGCCGGGTCCAGACATCGTCGAAATCAATCTCTACGGCCCGGCCGACGCCGCGACGACGCTGGAAGCGGAGCGGATCGCCGCGCTCGGCCATGCGCCGGTCCGCCTGCGCGCGGGCGAAAGCATAACCGTCGACTTCCGTTTCGTCAGATCCGTGGTCGGCGCGCTCGTCGAGTGGGGAGAGAGCTATGGACTGGATTTCTCGGCCTATCTCTCCGATGATGGCGAAAATTTCCGCGAGCTCGGCCGCATCACGGCCGGCGGAGGGGGAAATGGCAGCTTCTGGTGGCCGCGCGCGAGCAGTCGGTTTCTTCGCCTGACGCTGCACGAAGCGAGCGGGCCCGAAGGCGCCGTCGTCGACGAGCTCAAGCTCCGCATCCTCGACAGCGATCGCATGCCCATCGGCCAGCTAGAGCGGGCGGCGCGCGCCGGGCGCGGCGAGCTCTACCCGCAATCGCTGCTCGGCCGTCAAGTCTATTGGACCGTGCTGGGAGAATTCGATCGAGAAGGAGAAGCGCTTTTCGACGAATATGGCGACCTCGAACCCCGCCGCGGGTCGCCGCAGATCACCCCGCTGCTGCGATCAGGCGACCAGCTGCATGGGGCGCCGGCGAGCGCGCGCATCCGCCATTCCCTCGTCGGCGGCTCACTGCCGATCCCGAGCGTCATTTGGTCCATAGATGGACTGGAAATTCGCGCGACGGCGCTCGCTCACGCCGGGCAGGCGCTGGTGCAGTATCGGATCGTCAACACATCTCGCGCGCCTCGAAAAGGAGCGCTCGTGCTGGCGGTGCGGCCCGCGCAGATCAATCCCTATTGGCAGCACGGCGGTCATGCGCCGATCGACGCCATCGCCGTCGTGGGACGCGAGGCGCGGATCGACGATCAAATCTATGCCGCGTTTTCGCGTGAACCGGACGCGGTGACGGTTGCCGACTTCGACGATGGAGACGTGGTGAGACTGATCGAGAGCGGCGCGAGCGGGACGGATCGCAGCCTTCGCTCGGACTCGGGGCTGCTCAGCGCCGCAGTCGAATTCGCATTTTTGCTGCCGCCCGGGGCGAGCGACGCCATCGTCGTCGCCGCGCCGCTGCGGGCCGGCGTCGCGCCCGACGCGGACGAGCAATTCTCCGCCCTGCGCAAGAAGGTCGCGCGCCGCTGGCGGAACAAGATCGGCCCTCGGCGGATATCGGTCGGCGACCCGGACGTCACCGAGACGGTCGAGGCGCAGATCTCCCTGATCCTCGTGAATGCGACGCGATCCGCCTTCAAGCCCGGCCCCAGAAATTACGATCGCATATGGATACGCGACGGCTCCGCTCAGGCGCTCGCCTTGCTGTGGGCGGGGCTGACCGAAGAGGCCGAGGCGTTCGTGCTGTGGTATTCGCAGCGCATCTATGAGAACGGAATGGTCCCGCCCATTCTCGACGAGGATGGGGCAATAAATCGGGGCTATGGTAGCGATATCGAATTCGACGCGCAGGGAGAGTTCGTCTGCATCGCCGCGGAGGCCTATCGGATCACCAAAGACCGCGCGTTCCTGACGGCGGTCCTCGAGCCCGTGGTCCGAGCGACGCGCTTCATAGAGGAGCTTTGCGCCCGAACCAACGCGCAGCATGGCCCTACGTCCCGTTTCCACGGTCTCTTGCCGCCGTCCCTAAGCCATGAGGGCTATGGTGAGCCGAGCTATAGCTATTGGGACGACTTCTTCGCATTGAGCGCCTTTCGGGACTGCGCCTTTCTCGCCGACGCGGCAGGCGAGAAGGAGATAGCGGCGCAGGCGCGAACGTGGGGCCGAAAGTTCGCCGCGGATCTTTCTCGCTCGATCCGAATGACGTCCGAACTCATGGGCAACGGGTCGATCGCGGGCTCCGCCGATCGTGAGGATGTCGATCCCACCTCGACCTCGATCGCCTTCGAGCCGTGCCGCGTAGCGGATGTTCTTCCACCCGAGTTGCTTGCAGCAACCTACGACCTCTGCGCTACGCAAACAAAATCACTCGGCGCCCCGGACTTCGAGGGCAACTTCACGCCCTATATCGTGCGCAATCTGAATGCCTTCGTGTCGCTGGGCCGGTTCGAGGACGCATTGGGTCTGCTCGATCTGCTTCTCGATCGCCGGCGGCCCGAGAAATGGCGGCACTGGGCCGAAGTGGTCTGGATGCCTCCTCGCGCGCCGCAATATATCGGCGACATGCCGCACACTTGGGTCGGGGCGGAGTTCGTCACTGCGATCCGAAGAATGCTGCTGCGCGAAAACGGCGATGCCTTGGAGCTGTTCCGCGGCGCACCAGACCATTGGTGGGACGGCGACGGGATCACTCTGCGGGATCTGCCGACGGCCTTCGGCGTCGTCGATCTGCGAGCTCGCCGGACGAAATCGAAGGCGACGATCGAACTGGCCTCGTCAGGTCCGTCGCCGAAGCATGTCACGATACGCTTTCCTGCGGCCAAGCGCGCGTTTGCGGACGGAAAATCCTGCGTCATCGCCGGCGATGTGATCTCCTCGGCGAATTTCCGTCGACTGGTCATCGACTATTGAGCCGTGCGCCGGTTCTTCCTCACTTCCTGTTGCGCACTTGATCGACCCGGGGAGAGACCATAAAGGCGCGCCGCTCGGAGGAGGCGACGCGCGTCGTGGGCGTCGAGGATTGGGCCCGGCGCAAGGGTTCCACTTACGGGACCATCGTGGTGGACCTGGAGCGGCGGGAAGTGCTCGATCTATTTCCAGAACGCGCCGCAGGCATGACTGCCGACTGGCTCAAGCGGCATCCCGGCGTTGAGATTGTCAGCCGCGATCGCTGCGGGTCGATCGCCCAAGGGGCGCAGGAAGGCGCGCCGCAGGCGCGACAAATCGTCGACCGATTTCATATCGCGCAGAATCTGTGCGAGGCCATTCAGGCCCAACTCGGCCACGCGGTCGGGTCGTGCCCCCTCTGGTGGTGTAGCAGTTCGGGAGCAAGCCACTCGCGACGAGATGATGAGCCTGCGAGCGCTTCTGGAAAAGTCCCCCGACGCCGATTTCCTTCGCGAGATGATCGGCTTCGCCGCCGAGCGGCTGTGGCAAAGCCACATGTCCTGATCTGTGAGGGCGAAGCCGAATGGCGGAGCTACTCGACCACGATCTACACCGAGAGTGAAACAGAGCCATATATTGGTCGATAATGCTTCACGCACGCCCTCGCCTCGGATTGCCGAATCGGCGGGAGCCGGAAGCGCCGAGCGTGCATTTTTCGCGGCGACCCGTGTCGTTCGCTTCAAGGGACAGAGTCGATGGCCCGATTATCTCTCGCTGCGCTGGCGAGCATCGTCTTCCTCGCGAGCGCTTCGGCCGAGACTTTGAAGGATACGCTCCCGCATATTTCCGTGACGGGAGAGGCGTCGGAGGATGAGTTTCCCGATAAGGCGACCCTCTTCCTGGATGTCGTGACAGAAAGGCCGACCGCGGTCGAAGCCGTGAGCGAGAACGCGCAGAAGACGCAAGCCTTGCTGGACGATCTTGTCCGCCAGGGGGTACAAACCGAGAATATTCGCGCCGCAGGCTCGACGCTCGTCTCCGTCACGTCGGACGACTCCGCCGTGCGTGGCGCGCATGGACGGCGCGTCTCCAGGGGCTTCCGAGCGCGAAACGAGTTGAGCGTTCTCGTGAATTCTCTCGATAAGGCCGGGGCGCTCATCCTGCGCGCCATCGACGCCGGCTCCAATGAAGTTCGGGGCGTGGAATTCGTCGTCAGCGACGAGAGGGCGCGTCTCGAACGGCTGCGGATCGTGGCGCTCAAAAATGCGGAACAGCGCGCGCGAAGCTATGTCGAGGCCTTGGGCTCGAAGCTGGGGCGCATCATTGAAATCGATCACGAAGAGATGGCGCCCTCCGACGAAATCAAACGTGAGTCGACGCCTGCGGCCACCGCGTCGGCGAATGGAGCGATCAACCTGCCTCTGCGGCCCGCCGCGCGACGGCTCACGGCAAAAGTCTCGGTGACATGGGCGCTTTCGCGTTAGCGTGCTCTGTCTGCGTGTATGATCTCAAGCTCCGAGCTCGAGCTCGGCCTGAAAGTCGAAACGAATGCGCGAAACACCTTTTTCTCCCGAAACCGCGGCGCGGCATGGAACGGTCTCCGCGGTTCGGGGAGCGGTGATAGACGTGCGTTTCGAAGAGGGCGAGCTGCCGGAGATCGAGGAAGCGCTGATCGTCGAGAAGAACGGCGGCGGAGAAATCTACGTAGAGGTGCAGGCGCATCTCGACCGCAACAGCATACGGGCCATCGCTCTGCAATCGACCGTCGGATTGTCGCGTGGACGCAGGGTCAGGGCGACCGGCGGCCCGATCGCGATCGCTGTCGGCGATGCGACTCTCGGACGGTTGATCGATGTGACGGGCGGCGTGGGCGACAATGGGCCGCCCCTGCCCGCAGACGCGCCACGCCGGCCGATCCATCGCGCACCGCCGCCGCTCGCCGAGCGGCCGCGAGGCGCCGAGATTTTCGCGACGGGGATCAAGATCATCGATCTGCTGACCCCCATCGCGCAAGGCGGCAAGGCCGCGATGTTCGGTGGGGCGGGCGTCGGCAAGACCGTGCTCGTGATGGAGCTCATTCACGCAATGGTCTCGGGCTATCGGGGCGTGTCGGTGTTCGCCGGCGTCGGCGAGCGCTCGCGCGAAGGTCATGAGCTGCTGCTCGACATGGGCCGCTCGGGCGTCCTCGACCGCACCGTGCTGGTCTACGGCCAGATGAACGAGCCTCCCGGAGCCCGCTGGCGCGTGCCGCTCACCGCTTTGACGATCGCGGAATATTTCCGCGACGAGAAGCGCCAGAACGTGTTGCTGCTGATGGATAATGTCTTCCGTTTCGTCCAGGCCGGGGCGGAGGTTTCGGGCCTGCTCGGGCGATTGCCCTCGCGCGTCGGCTATCAACCGACGCTCGCGAGCGAAGTGGCGGCGCTGCACGAGCGGATCGCCTCGGTCGGCGGCGTCGGAGTGACGGCGATCGAGGCGGTCTATGTCCCTGCGGACGATTTCACCGACCCGGCGGTGACGACGATTGCGACGCATATCGACAGCATGATCGTATTGTCGCGGCAGATGGCGGCGGAGGGCATGTATCCGGCGATCGATCCGATCGCCTCGTCCTCCGTTCTGCTCGACCCGCTGGTCGTCGGCGAGGAGCATGCCAATGTCGCGGAGGACGTCCGCCGCGTCATCGAACATTACCTCGAATTGCAGGATGTGATCGCTCTGCTCGGCGTCGAGGAGCTCGGGGCCGAGGACCGCAGGCTCGTCGCGCGCGCGCGCCGACTGCAGCGCTTCCTTACGCAACCTTTTGCCGTGACCGAGGCCTTCACCGGCGCGCCGGGGCGATCGGTCCCGCTCGCCGACACGCTCGCGGGCTGCCGAGCGATTCTCTCCGGCGCCTGCGACGAATGGCGTGAAAGCTCCTTCTATATGGTCGGAGCGCTCGGAGAGGCGGAGCTGAAGGAGAAGGCCGCGGCTCTCCAGGACGCCGAGACGAGGGGAGGACGGGCATGAGCAGAGCATTGCGGCTCACCATCACGACGCCGAACGTCGTCCTCCTCGATGAAACCGGCGTGCGCTCCGTTCGAGTCGAGGACAAGAGCGGCGGATTCGGGCTCCTGCCCGGACACGCCGATCTGCTGACAGTGCTGCCGCCGTCGGTCGTACGCTGGCGAGCCTCCGACGGGACCGAGCGCTATTGCGCGATCCGAGGCGGCGTGATGACCGTCCGAAAAGGCGAGAGCGTGTCGATCGCATGCCGACAAGGCGTAATGGGCGGCGATTTGCGAAAGCTGGAAGCCGAGGTCGAGTCGGCGCGGGCGGCGGAGAAGGACGCGTCGGCGCGCGCTCGCGTCGAGGAGACGCGGCTGCACGCCAGCGCCGTGCGTCAGCTCGTCCGCTATCTGCATCCTTCGAGCGTTTCGGAATTATTCGGCGACGGAAAGGACGCGCCATGAGCGAGCCCGGCCACGAGCGAGAGCGCGACCCTATGGCGGAAGCTTCGCGCCTGGCCGCCGAGCGCCGCGAGCTGTTGCGCGAGCAGGCCGAGCCCTCGCTCGGACGACGGCTGGGGCAGATCGGCGCGCTCGGCTGGACCATTGTCCTTCCGGCGCTCGCCGGACTGTTCCTCGGCCGCTGGCTCGACAGGACCTACGCCACGGGCGTGTTCTTCTCGGCTCCCCTCGTCATGATCGGGGCCGGCGCCGGCCTGTGGCTCGCCTGGAAATGGATGTCGCGTCAATGACCCCTCCCGCCGCCTCACTCGTGTTCCAACTCGCGCTCGGCGCGGGGGCGGGCCTCGCCGCGGGCTTCGCCTATTTCATCGCCTTGCGCTGGAACGTCGATCTCTTCGAGCGGGGCGCGACGCCCAAGGCCTTACTCCTGCTCATGGCGCGCTTCGGCGCCCTCGCCCTGGCGTTGACGGCGCTCGCGAAAATCGGAGCCATCGCCCTGCTCTCCGGCGCTCTGGGATTGCTCGTCGCGAGGCGCGCCGTTCTGCGTCGATTGGGAGGCCTTCGATGAAATCCTCGCCGCTCGCGCTAGAGCCCGGCTTTCAGCTCGGACCAGCGCCGATCAGCAAGCCCGTCGTCGTCACATGGTTTCTGATGGCTGCGCTCACGCTCGCGAGCCTCGTCGTGACGCGGCGGCTCTCACTGCGGCCGGGGACCGCGCAATCCGCGCTCGAGCTCTTCGTCGAGACGCTCGACGGACAGATAAGGGATACTTTGGGCGCGGATCCGGCGCCCTACCGAGCGCTGCTGGGAACGATCTTCCTGTTCGTGCTCGGCGCCAATTGGTCGTCGCTCATTCCCGGCGTCGAGCCGCCCACCGCGCGGCTGGAGACGGACGCCGCGCTCGCGCTCATCGTCTTTTGCGCGACCATCTATCACGGCCTGCGCACGCGCGGCCCGCTCGGCTATCTCGCGACTTTCGCCGAGCCGAGCTTCGTCATGATCCCGCTCAACCTCATCGAGCAGATCACGCGGACCTTCTCGCTGATCGTTCGCCTGTTCGGGAACATAATGAGCGGCGTGTTCGTCATCGGCATCGTCCTCTCACTCGCCGGTCTGCTCGTGCCGATACCGCTGATGGCGCTCGATTTGCTGACCGGCGCGGTCCAGGCCTACATTTTCGCGACGCTCGCCATGGTGTTCATCGGCGCGGCGGTCGAGGAGCGCGACTCTCGAGCGCGCGAAGGTCGATAGCGGAGGAAGCCGCGAAATGGACGATATTCAATATATCAGCGTGATCGCCGCCGCCGTGGCCGTGTCTTTCGGCGCGATCGGCCCGGCGATCGCGGAAGGCATGGCGGTCGCCGCGGCCATGGACGCGATCGCACGCCAACCGGAGGCCGCTGGCGTCCTGTCGCGCACATTGTTCGTCGGCCTCGCGATGATCGAGACCATGGCGATCTATTGTCTCGTGATCGCGCTGCTGCTTCTCTTCGCCAATCCTTTCGTCAAATAAGGCGCGCGCACGCATGCAGATCGACTGGTGGACGCTCGGTTTGCAGACGGTCAATGCGCTCGTGCTGATCTGGCTGCTCTCCCGTTTTCTCTTCCGTCCGATCGCGTCGATCCTCGCCGATCGCAAGGCCGAGGCGCAGCGCCTTCTCGACGAAGCCGCCGCCGCCGAAGCCGCGGCTCGAACATTGGAAGAGAAAGCGCGGGCCGCCGTCGAGGAGATCGCGTCGAAGCGCGCGGAGACGATCCGCGCCGCCACGGAGGAGGCGAAGGCGGCGAGCCGGGAGCTGCTCGACTCCGCCGAGGCCGACGCCGATCGCATGCGGGCCGACATGCGCGCCGAGATCGAGCGCCTCGAAAAATCGGAGCGCCGCGCCGAAGCCGAGCGCGCCAGCCTCCTTTCCGTCGACATCGCCCGGCGTCTGCTCGACAGGCTGCCGCAGGAGTCGCGCGTCGCAGGCTTCGTCGAGGGTCTCGCCGAGGCGATCGCCGCTCTGCCGGAGCCGGAGCGCGTGGATTTCCGTCTGCGCGGCGACGCGACGCTGACCGCGCCGCGCCCGTTGACCGCCGAGGAAGACTCCCTTTGCAGGAGCGCGTTCGAGCGCGCTCTCGGGCGCCCGTTGCAATTCACCCTTCGCGTCGATCCGACATTGCTCGCCGGCCTCGAATTGGAGAACAATCACACGAGCATCCGCAACAGCCTGCGCGCCGATCTCGAGCGCATTTCCGCAACCTTGCTGACGGAGCGGGAAAATGCCGGATGACTCGTCGGCCTCCGGCGAATGGCTCGCGCGCGGCCGCGCGGCGCTCGCGGAGATCGATCTCGGGCCGAAAGTCGAGACAGTCGGTCGGGTCGAGAGCTTCGCCGACGGAATCGCCTTCGTCTCCGGTCTGCCTCAGGTCCAGCTCAATGAGCTGCTGCGTTTCGAGAGCGGCCAGCTGGGCTTTGCGCTCGCGCTCGAAGCGGACCGTATCGGCGTCGTGCTTCTCGATTCGGGCGAATCGATCGAGGCCGGCGCGCGCGTCTTCGGCACGGGCGAGGTTGCGCGCGCGCCGGTCGGCGATGGGCTACTCGGCCGCGTCGTCGATCCGCTGGGGCGCCCTCTCGACGGCGGCGAGCCGATCTCCGCCGCCGCGTTTCATCCCGTCGAGCGCGAGGCCCCGAGCATCATCGCGCGCGATCTCGTGACCGAGCCGGTCGAGACCGGCATATTGGTCGTCGACTCGATGTTCGCTCTGGGGCGCGGCCAACGCGAGCTCATCATCGGCGATCGCGCCACCGGCAAGACCTCGATCGCCATCGACGCCATCATCAACCAGCGTCATTCGGACCTCGTCTGCGTCTATGTCGCCGTCGGGCAACGGATGACCGCGGTGGAGCGCGCGATCGAAGCGGTGAGGAGGCGAGGCGCCGCGGAGCGCTCGATCTTCGTCGTCGCCTCGGCCGCCGCGCCTCCCGGCCTGCAATGGATCGCGCCCTTCGCGGGCGTCACCATGGCGGAGTTCTTCCGTGATCGCGGCGGTCACGCGCTCGTCGTCATCGACGATTTGAGCAAGCACGCGGTCACCCATCGCGAGCTCGCTCTGCTGACGCATGAGCCGCCGGGACGCGAGGCCTATCCCGGCGACATATTCTATGTCCATGCGCGGCTGCTGGAGCGCGCCGCCAAATTGTCGAAGGAGCTCGGCGGCGGCTCACTGACCGCGCTCCCGATCGCCGAGACCGATTCCGGCAATCTCTCGGCCTATATTCCGACCAATCTCATCTCCATCACCGACGGCCAGATCGTGCTCGATCGCCGCTTGTTCGCCGCCGGCCGCCGGCCGGCCGTCGACGTCGGTCTATCGGTCAGCCGCGTCGGCGGCCGCGCGCAGCCGGAGGCGCTGCGAGACGTCTCGGGAAGGTTGCGGTTGCAATACTCGCAGTTTCTCGAGCTCGAAATGTTCACGCGCTTCGGCGGCATGTCGAACGCGCGGATCGAGCGCGACATGATCCGCGGCGAACGCATTCGCGCGCTGCTGACGCAGCCTCGTTTCACGCCTCTGCGCCTCGCCGATCAGGTCGCTCTGCTCGCCGCCTTGGACGCGGGGATTCTCGACTCCCTGCCCGTCGCGGCCATTCCGCTGCTGACGGCGAGACTTCCTGCGCATCTCGATTCCGTCGCTGCCCAAAGCGTCGCCGCGCTCGCGCATGGCGCGCCGCTCGATGCGGCGAAACGCGCGGATCTGGCGGCGAAAGTGCGAGACCTCGCGACAGAGCTCGGGGCGCCGGCGTCATGACGGAGCGCTCGAGCGACATAAACGCGCATATCGTCGCGACCCGTCAGCTCGAAAGCGTTGTCACGGCGATGCGCGGCGTGGCCGCGGTTCGAGCGCGCGAGGCCCAATCGCGTCTCGATGGCGTGCGCGCTTATGCGGCGGCCCTTGGCGAAGCGATCGGCGCAGCGCTCGCTCTGATGGCGGAAACGCCACATCTGCGCAATGCGGGCAATCATCGGCCCGTTTCCGGCCACATCATCCTGGCCTTTTGCTCGGGACGCGGGTTCGTCGGCGCGTTCAACGAGCGCATTCTCACGGCGGCGACGCGGCTCGCCGCGGGCGCTGGCAAAGAGCGCGCGAGCGTTCTCATCGTCGGAGAGCGTGGCGGGACCCTCGCCCACGAAAGAGGCTTGCCAATCGACTGGACGCTGCCGATGGCCTCGCGCGTCGACGACGCGCCGTCGCTCGCCGAACGGATCGCCGACGCGCTGTATCGGAGACTCGGCGAACATAGCGCGGATCGCGTGACGCTCATTCACGGAACGCCGAGCGCCGCCAGCGTCGAAATCATCGAGCGATCACTGATTCCTCTCGATCTCGCCCGCTTTCCAACGGCGCCGCGTCTCGTCCCGCCGCTCGTCACCCTAGCGCCCGAAGCGCTCATCGAGAGCCTGGCGCAAGAATATGTCTTCGCCGAATTATGCGAGGCGGTGGTGCTGTCCTTCGCCGCAGAAAACGAAGCGCGAATGCGCGCGATGATCGAAGCCCGCAACAATGTGCAAAAGACTCTCGAAGAGCTGGAGGCGTGGCATCGCCAAAAGCGGCAGGAGGAAATCACCGAAGAGATCGTCGAGCTCGTAAGGCCAACTTCCGAGGGAGCCCGCGCCAACTTCTTGCGGCGCGGGCCTAGGCTCAGGACCTATTAATTTGGAGTGAGGCGTGATTCAAGGTCTCCGAAATGGAGGCTTTGATGGGTGATTTGTTTTTGCTGAGCGAAGCGGAGATGGCGCGAATTTCCCCTCACTTTCCCTTGGCGCACGGCGTGCCGCGGGTGGACGACCGCCGCGTGGTCAGCGGGATCGTCTACGTCATCAAGAATGGCCTGCAATGGAAGGACGCCCCGAAGGAGTATGGGCCGCCCAAGACGCTCTACAATCGCTTCATCCGTTGGAGCCGGCTCGGCGTCTTCGATCGTATCTTCGCCGCGCTCGCGGGAGAAGGGCCGAAGCCGGAGCGGATCATGATCGACTCCACTCATCTGAAAGCGCATCGGACGGCGGCGAGCCTCCTAAAAAAGGGGCTCTTTCCCGCTGTATCGGCCGCACGAAAGGCGGGCTGAACTCCAAGCTCCACGTCGTTTGCGACGGCGCCGGCAAGCCGCTTGTCATGATGTTGACCGAAGGGCAGATGAGCGATCACAAAGGCGCGAGGCCGATGCTCGACGCGCTGCCGCCGTCCTCGGCCCTGATCGCAGATCGCGGCTACGACAGCGACTGGTTTCGGCGAGCGCTCGCGGAACGCGGGACCGAGCCCTGCATTCCGCCGACAAAGAGCCGTAAGAAGCCTCTCGATTACGACAAGGCGCTCTACCGGCAACGTCATAAGATCGAGAACCTCTTCGCCAAGCTCAAAGACTGGCGGCGCATCGCCACCCGTTACGATCGATGCGCGCACGCCTTCTTCTCCGCCATATGCATCGCCGCCGCTGTCGCCTTCTATCTCAATCAATGAGTCCTGAGCCTATGGCCTGTTGGGATTCAAGATTCCCATTTTTAGCTTGGCGTGATTCAAGCTTTGGATGAATCGCTTCGTATTGACGGACGCCCAATGGGCGAAGATTGAGCCGCGTTGCCTCGGCAAGGCCAGTGATCCCGGCCGCAGCGGCAGGGACAACCGCCTCTTCGTGGAGGCAGTGTTGTGGATCGCGCGCACAGGAAGTCCCTGGCGCGATCTGCCAGCGCTTTTCGGCAACTGGAGCACTGCATACACGCGTTTTCGCGACTGGGTGAAGGCGGATGTCTGGCAGCGAATGTTCGACGCTGTCTCTGATGAGCCCGACATGGAATATGTCATGGTCGATGCGACGATCGTGAAGGTCCATCGCCACGGTCAGGGCGCAAAAGGGGGACTTCGAGCCAGGCCATAGGCAAATCCCGAGGCGGCGTGACCACGAAAATTCTGGCGCTCACCGATGCGCTCGGCAATCTCGTGCGCTTTCGTCTGATGCCGGGGCAGCGTTTCGACGCCGTCGATGTGCCGCCGTTGATCGAAGGATTGTCTTTCGCGGCGCTGATCGCCGACAAGGCCTTCGACAGCAACGCCATCATCGCAGATCTCGACGAGCGCGGCGCCAAGGTCGTGATTTCACAACATCCGCGCCGCAGCCAGCCGCATAAATGGCGGCATCTGATCGGAAAATTTCTTCGGGAAGCTCAAAGAGTTCAAGCGCATCGCGATGCGAGCCGACAAGACAGATCAGAGCTTCTCCGCATGATCTATCTCGCCGCCGCCGTGATAAGCTCACGGCGAATCCCAACAGGCCCTAATCGATACTGGTGGGATTTTTCAGGGGCACGTCAGCGACCGTGTGACGTTTGAAGATGGGCAAGGGCGTACGGCCGACGGCACGCTGACCCGCTACAATCGCAAATCTGTGACCGTCATTGGAGCTGGTGGACGGCACTGGAATGTCGCGCCGGGCTTCTTGCGGAAAGCAGATCAAGCTGCCACGGCGAAGACGCTCCCAAACGATAACATCAGGAGAGGGCGTAAGCATATCCATGCACCAACACCGCGCGATGATCGCATTTGGGCTGAAAAAGCCCCTTGTCCATAACGGATACTCTAGTTTGCCAAAGTAGCTAGTCGGGCGACGGCACCAGCTGTATCTTGAGTTCTTTGAGTACCCCCTGGAAACCTTGCTCCGAGAAGAGGCGCACCTCAACCATCTCGCTTTCATCTGCCAGGAAAAAAGTCAGCGTCGCCGAGTCGTCTTTCAGTGATGCGGACGTTAATTTCTGCCGCGCAATTTGCCGCTGGCCGCTATCCACGGCGACATCCATAAGCGCTTCGCCAGCCAGGCCGGGCGCAAAAACAAGAGTCGCGGCATAATTTCCAGCGGGAAGGTGGATGTAGGGGCCAAAGAGACAGAGGCCAGACTCCTGCGGATTGAATGCGACGCCATCGTTTCTTTTGATGCCGACCGCCGTCTTTAACCGGGGATCGGTTGCGCGGAACTCAAATTTAAACTCTTTGCGACGCGTGGCCTTCCAAACGCAATTCCAAGCCATGTCTCGCGAAGCAAAACGCTCGCCCAGCCATCCCTTCCGGGTCAGCGCTTCGCGAAAATAATCGTCGCGAAAACCAAGCTCCATCCAGCCCATGCGTCGCACCGCCCACATCGACTCCCCGTCGAGCCGCAATCCCCAGGGCATGGGAAAATCTGACGAAATCGGCTCCGATCCAAAGTAAATCGCGCCACCGGGTGCTACGACGCGGTCGAGCGCCGTCAGTAGCCGATTGTGGTCAGCGCAGTGATGGAAACACTCGAAAAATAGAACCGCGTCGAACTGACGATTCAGGCGTTCAGACAAATAGAAATCGTCATTAATGACTTCGATATCAAGGTCATAAAGCGCAGCGCGTCGTTTGATGAGTTCGCAGAACGAGACCTCTATATCCACAGCAGTGACTTTATGGCCAAGCCTCGCGAGCGCGAGCGTGGTATTTCCCCACCCTGGGCCAAACTCCAATATGCGTGAAGGATGGCCGAGAGACAAACTGCGCAGCAGGAACCCCATCGCCTGATAGTGTTCGCCCGCGCGTAGATGGCTATTCGTCTGATAAGGGTAGGGAAACCTGACGGCACCAGCTACATCAAATTTTGTTACTTCGTTCTGACGATCGTAGGCTTTTCCTGAAATTCTCTGATAGAAATCCATCTGATAGCGAAGATATTCAACGGAAAACGGGTCTGATGGTAAATCGGTTGGCGGTGCTAAGTGATAAGAATTGAAGACGTCCCTCAGCGCGTTGTCCGAAATGGCCGCCGCCCGCTCACACTCGGCGAGCATTTCATCGATTTCCTTGGTAGTTGACAGGCGCTTCATAATAACCTCGAAGGATGCCAGGGGCTGGCTCCGATTGTCTTTTTTGGGCGTGATCTACAACGAAGCTGCTACCTACTGGCACGACGAAAACGACAGCCTCCAAGATCCCCGATACCTCTATAAGTGCTCGCGTACGGCTTGAAAAGCAGGTATCCGACATCGCATTTAGAAATGTTCGCCCGTGAGATCCGCCTCTGTCGCGCGGAAGGCGGAATGCGCGCCGCACGCCGCGGCGCAGCAGCACCGCCCGCAGATAGGCCGCAGCGAGATGCGGGCTGATAGGTTGCGGTGCAAATTGAGGGAATGGGCACGCGATCAGGTTCGGCATTTTGCCGGGGATCAGGCGGCGAGCACCGCGCTCCAAATTTCGGGGGCAGTTCGTCCGGCGGTTCTAAAAGAGCCGGCCTCGGAAATTCGGACAGTGTCTTGAGTGGATTTTCTGCCTGACAGCGGCGAGGATTCTCGCTGCGAATCAGGAGCATTCGATGACGAAGAAGAGCCGCCGGACGCATTCCCCGGCGTTTAAAGCGAAAGTGGCTTTGGCCGCGATCAAGGGCGAGAAGACGCTCAGCGAACTCGCGCAGCAGTTCGACATTCATCCGAACCAGATCACGACTTGGAAGGGCCAGCTTCTCGAAGGTGCGGCGGGCGTTTTCGGTCAGGAAAAACCGGAAGCGAAGGAAGCGGCGGTCGATTTGAAGGCGCTTCACGCCAAGATCGGCGAACTGACGCTGACCAATGATTTTTTGTCCGGCGCGCTCACCAAAGCGGGATTGCTGAGCGTAAAACGATGATCGACCGCAGCCACGAACTCCCCATCGCCCGTCAGGCGCGAGCGCTCGGCGTCGCGCGCAGCTCGGTCTACCACAAGCCGCAGCCCGTCTCGGCCGAGGATTTGAAGCTCATGCGGCGGATCGACGAATTGCATCTCGAACATCCCTTTGCGGGGGCGCGGATGCTGCGCGATCTTTTGCGGCGCGAGGGCGTCGTCGTCGGTCGCCGCCATGTGGCGACGCTGATGAAGCGGATGGGCATTGCCGCGATCTATCGGCGTCCCAACACGAGCAAGCCCGCGCCGGGGCACAAGATCTACCCTTATCTCCTGCGCGGCGTGAAGATCGAGCGGCCCGATCATGTCTGGGCGACGGACATCTCCTATATCCCGATGCGGCGCGGCTTCGTCTATCTCGCGGCGGTCGTCGACGTGGCGAACCGGCACGTGCTGGCGCATCGCGTATCGATCACGATGGAGGCGGAGTTTTGCGTCGAGGCGTTGAAAGAGGTGCGGGCAAAGCATGGCAGACCCGAAATCTTCAACACGGACCAGGGCAGCCAGTTCACCGGCCATGACTTTACGAGCGTGCTGCTCGATGCGAAAATCGCCATCGGCATGGACGGCAAGGGCGCCTGGCGCGACAATGTGTTCGTCGAGAGGCTGTGGCGCAGCGTCAAATATGAAGAGGTCTATCTGCGCGCCTATGACAGCGTGTCCGAGGCGCGCGCGTCGATCGCCGAATATCTGGCCTTTTACAATGAGCGGCGCCCGCATTCGAGCCTCGACGCCCGCACGCCAGACGAGGCTTATTTTGGTCGTGGAGAGACCGTGATGGCGGCATGATCGTCGCCACGATTTTGTCGCGCCTCTGGTCGGGCTACGCCCTCCCGACGCCGCGACAAAATCGCGAAAGCCCCGCGTTCGGCAAACCCCGGCAGGATTCCACCTTATTTTCGTGGGGCGCTGTCCAAATAGGCGAGGCCGGCTCTCTGCGAGCTTCGCCGCGCCGTTGCGAGGTCCTCCGGTGAGACCTCGCTCGGCGCATGCGTATAGCGTCGGCGAGGCGTCCGACGGACGAATTCCGACGGCGCCGTGTCGGATCGACATTGGATTTTCTCACTCCATCATATAACCTATCCCTAATTAGGAACCAATTTAGAGGCGAGCATGACCCGCACTGCAGCCGATCTCACGCCGCGCGAAGTCGCCGAACTCGCCGGTGTACCCAAACGGGCCATCGAAAAGGCGATCGAGGAAAAAGTACTGCCGGTTCATACCGGCAAAATTCCCGCCCTGCGCTCCGGCAAGGCGATGGGCACGCGCCGCTTCCTCGGCGTGGAGAGCGTCGCCTACGCCACGCTGGTCCGTCGACTGACCGGTGACGTCACGCTGACGATCGCAGGCAAGCGCAAATTGATAAAGGCTCTCAAAAGCCACGAGCTATCGCGTCTGAAGACCGCGCACGTCGAAATCGCGCCTTCTGTAACGGCCGATATCGGGGAACTCGCCGGTGAGGCGCTCGAGCGCACCGATCGGTATCTGAGAGCGCGCGAGACTTGGATCGACAGCGTCCCTGGCATCAAAGGAGGACTGCCTGTTATTAAAGGCACGCGCCTCACGGTGCATTCCATCGAGGCTCGCCTCGAGCACGGCGACAGCATGGACGACATCGTCGCCGAAAATCCGGATCTGCCACGCGAAGCCCTCGAAGCGGCGCTCCTGTTCGCCAGATCGCATCCGCTCTCCGGCCGCCCCCAAAACGTCTCGCGACGGCCGGCGGCCTGATCGAATGCGATTGTTCATCGACGAGTGTCTGTCGCCGAGTTTCGCCATCGAGCTCGCCCATCTCGGCCATGATGCAATTCACCCGCTTCATGTCGGCCGACGCGGTCAGCTCGACCACACGGTAAAAGATCTCTGCATCGCCGAGGATCGTGTCATCGTCACCGAAAACATCGGCGATTTTCGCGGCCTACTCGGCCGTGAACCGATCCATCCGGGATTGATCGCCCTGCCCCAGACCAGTCGCGCGCGCGGATGGGCTCTGATCGAAGCGGCCCTCGTTTTCCTCGAAACGCGCGGCGGCGATCCGATGGACGCGATGATCAATCACTGTCTCGATTTCGACGCCGACGGTCGACCCGCGCTCCGCGCCCTATTCGCCTCGGGATGACCGTCGGTGTCAGCTGAGTGGAATTGGCGTAGGCGCCACGCACATCCGCCAAGCTATCGAAGGGCTTTCCAAGCGAAAGGCTCGGTGCGCGCGTTTTCGGTTTGGAGCTTCTCGGGCTCTTAGGGCCCGAACTAGCACTCAGAGGCTCGCGAAATCGCGGATAATGCACGTCTTCAACTGTTCCATGACGGCACCCTCTCCTGCTCCGGTCCCGTTGCTTCCGCATGCGCTACGTGGCCGGCACGCGCCGCAAGCGCCTCGTCGTCAGCGTGGGTGTGGCGCGCCGACAATTCGCTGCTCCAGCGAACGCATGATATGCCCACATTCTCTTTTTGACAGCCGTGCAAGATCTCAGAAAATTTCGTAAAAACAACTAAATAGTGCAGGCAGTGAGCCAAGGCTCGTCGCTGGGGCGGTCCACGACGTTAACCAGTCATTAACCAAAAACTCGTTGCGGAGCAGAGAGAATCAGGATTAATTCCCGCTTGTAGGCGGGTTTGGCGTGGAAAAGCGTTATTTCGGGAATTGACGCCGATGAATGTGACGACAGCTATCGACGAGACGGGCGGTTTCAGCTTCTACGAGACTATTCTTCAACAGGGAGAATTGATCTCGGATAAGCTGAACATGCTCCGGCTAGAGCATTATCCGCCCGACGCCGTTAAGAGCCTTCGCTCCTTTTCCTTGGCGGAGGCCGCATATTTTCTGGGCGTGACGTCATCTAACATTAAGAAGCTCCATCTCGAAGGTAAGGGTCCTACTCCCGCCACCTCGGCGTCCGGACGTAGGAGCTACACGGCTGAGCAAATGTTAGAGTTGCGGCAGTATCTCGATCGTCACGGGCGAGCCGATTACAAAAAATATGTGCCGCATCGACGTGGGGGGGAAGAGCTCCAGGTCATCGCCGTCGTCAATTTCAAAGGCGGCAGCGGAAAGACCACGACGGCGGCTCATCTGGCCCAGCACCTCGCTCTCACCGGCCATCGCGTGCTCGCAATTGACCTCGATCCACAGGCCTCCCTTTCCGCGCTTCACGGTATTCAGCCCGAGCTCGATCGGAATCCGTCACTCTATGAGGCCCTACGTTACGATGGCTTGAAGAAGCCGATTTCCGAGGTCGTTCGGCGCACCAATTTCCCCGGGCTCGACATCGTTCCTGCGAATTTGGAACTGCAGGAATACGAATATGAAACGCCTCTCGCCGCTTCCGACAAATCCTCGGCCGAGGGCCGGATGTTCTTCACCCGGATCACCGACGCACTGAAGGAGGTCGATCACGATTATGACGTCGTGGTGATCGATTGCCCCCCGCAGCTCGGCTATCTCACCTTGACCGCATTGGCAGCTTCCACCGCCGTTCTCATTACCATCCATCCTCAGATGCTGGACGTCATGTCGATGAGCCAATTTTTGCTGATGCTGGGCGGCGTCCTTCAGTCGATCAGCGGAGCCGGAGCCGATGTCCGCCTAAAATGGTTTCGGTATCTTGTCACACGCTACGAGCCGACCGATGGCCCGCAGGCGCAAATGGTTGGTTTCATGCAATCGCTGTTTCCAAAGCAGATGCTCAAAAGCCCGATGGTGAAATCGACCGCTATTTCGGACGCGGGGATCACCAATCAGACGTTGTACGAGGTCGAGCGCGCCCAATTCACGCGCGCAACATATGACCGCGCATTGGAGGCGTTGAATGCAGTCAATGAGGAGATCACGGCGCTCATCCATCAAGCGTGGGGGCGGAGATGATCTTCCTTTTGACAGCCGTGCAGAATTGCCGAACCGCTAAATTCCTCAAGAGATTAGCGCAAGGGAGAGGAGCCTGATATGGCCCGTAAGAACCTCTTGGCGACTATCACGGGGGCGGAGACGCCGAAGGCCGATGTTGCCGCGCGGCATGATTATGCGCTTCGCGGAGCGTCTCGCTCGATGATGCTTTCGATCGATGAGATGGCCGAGAACGCAAAGAAAATGCTGGCCGGGGAAACAGTCGTCGAACTCGATGTCTCAGTTCTAGATCGCTCTTTTGTCGCGGATCGCATCGAAGACGACGATGCTGATTTCGCCGATCTGCGCGAGGCGATCAGGGAGCACGGGCAATCGACGCCGATTCTTGTGCGGCCTCATCCGCAGAGCAAGGGTCGATTCATGATAGTGTTTGGCCACCGTCGCGCGCGCGTCGCCAAAGAACTGGGTATTCCTGTTCGCGCGGTGATCAAGAACCTAGAGGATATCGCGCATATTATCGCGCAAGGTCAGGAGAACACTGCACGAGCAAATTTGTCTTTCATCGAAAAGGCGCTGTTCGCCAAGAAGCTCCTCGATATGGGGCAGCGGAAGGAAATTATCAAATCCGCGCTGACGATCGACGACAGCTTGCTGTCGAGGATGCTTTCTGTGGTGGAGACGGTTCCTGCGCCCGTGATCGAAGCAATCGGCGCGGCCAAGACCATTGGCCGTGACCGGTGGGAAGAACTCAAGAAGCAGGTGAAGTCGCCGAAGGCCGGGGAGGCTGCGATTATCGTCGTGGCGTCCGACGAATTCCGTTCCAAAGACGTAATGGAGCGGTTCAATTTTTTGCTCGCCCAGCTCCAGACGCTCGGACGCAAGCCACGGAAGTCCGCGCGGGGGAGGATCGACCCGGCGTGCTGGGAATCAGAGAGCAAGACCGTGTCTGCAAGCTACCGGAATAACGGAAGCAGCTTCAACCTCTCGCTCAAGTCGAAAGAAGCGAGTGAGTTCGGCCGATACATCTCGTCTAATCTCGACGCACTCTATCGAGCGTTCAAGGAGACGAAGATCATAAGTGAATCAGGAGATTGAACCCGCAAAAGAAAAAAGCCCCCGAACGTCGCCGCCCGGAAGCCCTTCTCTGATTTAAGCACTCCGAGAATCCCACTTCCGCGAATCGCTGTCAAGAGTCGGCGCCGTTTTGGTGAGCGGATTTCTTTTGCCTGAACGAGGCAAAGGAACATGCAGACACGTCCAACGACGCCCTTCGGGCGGCGGTCGCTATCGCTCGCCATGGTGGCGAGCCAGACCGCGACCGAAAATTTCGCCGCCAAGCCGGGAGCATCCGAAACCGTCGTGCATAAATGGCGGCTATTTCGCGCGCTCACCGAAGCCAAGGAGCCGCTCGGCGTCACCGAGCGTGCGCTATCCGTATTGCACGCGTTGCTGAGCTTCCACCAGGAGACAGCGCTCTCATTGCCAGGGAATGACGCGCGGTGCGAGCCGGGGGCCGGAGCCGGCGCCGGCATCGTCGTGTTTCCCTCGAACAAGGAACTCTCGATCCGCGCTCATGGCATGGCGCCGGCGACGTTGCGGCGGCATCTCGCCTGCCTGGTCGACGCCGGACTGATCATCCGCCGCGATTCTCCGAACGGCAAACGCTTCGCCAGAAAAGGGCAGGGCGGAGCCATAGAGGATGCTTTCGGCTTCGACCTCGCGCCGCTCGTGGCGCGTTCGAGCGAAATCGAGAACCTCGCCGAGGAGGTGCGGGCCGAGAACCGCGCGATCACGCTGCTGCGAGAAAAGATCACCATCACCCGGCGAGACATCGTCAAAATGATCGAGACCGGATTGGAGGAGGGCGTTTCGGGCGACTGGGAGGGCGCGCATCAGCGCTATGCGACGCTTTCGGGGAGCTATGGACGTGGGCTTTCCCGCGTCGATTTGGAGGCTTTGGCCGACGAACTTGCCGCGCTTGCGGCTGAAATCCACAAGCTGCTGGAAACGCACATAAAAGCTCGAAATATGAGCGGCAATGAGTCTCAAACTGAGCGCCACATACAGAATCAAACCACAAACTCTTCTGATCTTGAATCTAGCCTTCAAAAAGGCAGGGCCGATCCGTCCGAGCCAAATCTCGAACAGGCCAGGTGGCCGATCGAGCGAGAGCCGGAAGCATCTTCGGATCGCTCTCGGGTTACCCATCCCAAGCCCGCGCTTCGAGCCTATCCGCTGGGTATGGTGTTGGAGGCGTGTCCGGACATCGTCGATTACGGCCCGAGCGGCGAGGTTTCGTCGTGGCGAGACTTGGCTGCGGCGGCGGCGACAGTGCGCTCGGCGCTCGGCGTTTCGCCGGACGCCTGGTCGCAAGCCTTGGACGTCTTGGGCGAGCATGACGCCTCGATTGTCATCGCCGCGATCCTGCAACGCGGCGAGGAAATCAAAAGCGCCGGCGGTTATCTTCGCGTTCTGACCGAAAAGGCGAGGGCAGGGGAGTTCTCGCTCGGGCCCGTGCTGATGGCCCTGTTGCGCGGCAAGGCTGGGAAGGCGGCGCGAGAGCGCAAGAGGACGGGGTGACGCGAGGTGTGTTTTCGGACGCGCCTCGGTAATCCGCTCGGTCACAGTGTTTCGACGCTGAGCAACCGGAGCTTTTCCGCGCGGTCGAGCAGACTTTTGACGGAGGAGGGCGCCCAGCGGGTTCCGCCGCGCGGCGTGCGCTCATACATGGCCTCGAGCTGCGCGCCGATTTGCGCGAGCGTCAGATCGGGATTGGCCCGTTTGATCCCGGCGACCAGCGTGACAAGGCGTTCGCTGCTGACTTTTCGGCTGGCGGCTTGAAGGAGGAGTCTCGGCTCGATCAAACCCTCGGCGACGAAGCATTTGACTGCGCGCTTCAGACGCTCGACGGTCCATTGGGGCAGGGGAACGCCGCTGACGCTATCGCGCTTGGCGTTGAGCACGCGCACGACATCCTGCCAGCGGTGATCCGGGCGCATTTGCCGGACGATCGGCAGCCAATGTTCGGCCGTTCGATTGACGCGCTCGAAATAGTTTGCCGCCTTGATGTCGACGATACGCTGGATGGCGTCGCGGTCGCCGGCGCGCAGTTTTGGATTGCCGCCGATGCGGCCGCGCTTTTTGGCGGCGCGCAAGCCGTCTTTGGTGCGCTCCTGGATCAGGGCGCGCTCCAATTCCGCCACGGCGCCCAGAACCTGCAAGGCGAAACGGCCTTGCGGCGTCGTCGTGTCGATCGGATCGGCGAGCGATTTGAAATGCGCGCCTTTGGCGTCGAGCTCGGCGATCACCGAAAGGAGATGCGACAGCGAACGGGCCAAACGGTCGAGCCGCGCGACGACCAGCACGTCGCCGCGGCGCACCCGCGCCAGCGCCTTGGCCAGTTCCGGCCGGGAGGCTTTCGCCCCCGACATGTGCTCGCGAAAAATCTCGACGCAGCCGGCCGCCTTCAGCACATCGGTCTGGGCGTCCGTGACCTGATCCTCGGTCGAGACGCGGGCGTAGCCGATCAGGGGCATTGGCCCTAATCTCCTAATCTGCGACGGACTATTTGCGAGCCGTTCGATAGGCTTCAGGAATTTCGTCGTCCGCGACCGGCGGCTCGCCACCCTCGCGGCGCATGATCTGGTCGAAGGCGCTCCAATCGGTCCGGCCTTTCTTTTCCGCGAAATAGCGAGCCGTGCGCAACGCCGAGACCTTTTCAGCCACCGCCGAAGCGACGAACTGGTTGAGGCTCGTGCCATCCTCGGCGGCAATCTTTTCGGCTTCCGCCTTCATCGAAGCGGGGAGCCGAAGCGCGTAAGCGGCTGTTTTGGTTTTCATTGCACTATCCTTATCAGCGTATCTCTCGGCGTGAGAACCTCGATCCCAAAGCGCTCTCGCACAAGTCCGAAGTCACGCGAATTGAACGTGACGATCGTCGAGGCCCGCCCATTCACAGCCGCCTCGAGCACGAACTCGTCGCCCGGATCGCGCAATTGCGGCCGCCAAAGGAACCAGATTTCGATCGGTTCGATCAGATCGATGATCGCGTCGAGAAACTGACCGACCTCTTTCGTCGACAGGCCGGCCGCTTTTCGGTGTTCGTCGCGCAGACACACGGCCTCATATTCGATTGCGAGGGCGGCGCTGGCCAAAAGCTGGGCCTGCCCTCGACGCACAAGCTTGAGAAGCTCGGCGGAGGCTCCGCCTGGGCTTCGGAGCGCTGCGATCAGGGAGTTCGTATCCAGAACCAATCTCATTGCCGTAAGCGTATCATATCGCCTGTGATGTTATCAATGGGCTGCTTAAAATCGAAATTGCGATTTAGATTAATATCAATAAACGGTCGTTTAAAAACGCATCCGATGGCCGAAGTTCCCCGCCGCGACATAGTGGTGAGCAGGAGAAAGGCCCGAAAAACAGCCCATTTTCGTCGATTTGCGGGCCGAAAACGCGCCTTCGGAGCCGTCCCGAGGCTTGCTCTCGGCCAGCCGTGGCGACGCATTTCGATCCTGTCGGCGAAAGATAAAAAAGCATCTTCTATCACTCAAGCTAAATTATAACTAAGTTGATAATGATATTGATATGCATGGAATTAAAATGGGATTAGATCGTCCCGGCTCGGTCTCATTCGAGCGCCTGCAAGCGCCTTTCGAGAGCGCGTCGGACGCTCTCGCGCGTCTCGACGAGCGGCTTCGCTCCAGTCCCGTCGCCGAAGCCTTCGTTCTTCGCGCGCATTTCCACGACGCCTGCGCCGCCTTGTGGCGCGCGGGCGAATTCGTGCAGATCGAGGATCTCATCTCATTCCCACCGCGGCCCCTCACTGCCGCCTGGAAAAGCGTCGGATGTCCCAGCGCCTTGACCGACGACGGAGACCGAGCTTACAAATCACTTATGGCGGATTGGGGATTTCAGCGGAAACTAGCAGCGAGCGCCCTTATCGGCGCTGTGATTTGCTTGGTCGCATTGCAGGGTATTATTTCCTCCGCACGTAGTGCTGCGGCGTTTCGATTTCATGCCTCCGCCTCATTCGCGGCTGCAAATTATGAGATTTGCCGAATCGACCCAGAGTCGGATCGAGGCGTCCCTATTGATGAACGCCACACGACCGATCAATGCTGCCTTCTCTGTGGGGCCGGTGGACGAGACGATCCGCCCACTCTGCTTTCGCTCCTCGCAGTTGTTTGCGATTTTTTCGCCCGTCCAACCTCGACCGGCGTCCCCCTTGCCTCGGTCGACGACTTCGACCGCAGCCTCGAACCTTGGGCAAACTCTCACCTCGCTCGCGCTCCGCCGTCTCTGTCCTGAACGCGCGTCTCCCTGATCTAGAGCGGGGAGATCGTTCGAGGCGGGAACCGCTCGGGGCGGCCTTTCGCTTCGCTGTCATCGCGAATTCGAGGCTCCAGCGGAAGCCCGCCCATGTCCAAGACCAAAGGCCGTTTGATCGGCAAACTCTTCGAGCGCAACAAGCGCGATCTTCTCGGCTGTCTGACGCGGCGCGTGGGCCATGAAGATGCTTTCGATCTTCTACAAGAGACCTTTGTGCGACTCCTGCGGCGTCGGGAGATCGGGCCGATCGTCGACGAGGACGCCTATCTGCGAACGACGGCGATCAATCTCGCACGCGACTTCTCCCGTCACCGCAAGAGCATAGCCAAGCACGTCGCGCCAGGCGATATTCCGACCGAGATCGCCGAGGCTGGGCTTGATCCGTCGCAGATTTGTGAGGCGAAGGAAAGCGTCCGCTTGTTCTACGCCTCGTTGACGAGCCTACCCCCAAGTGCCGGGAGGTGTTCATCTTACGCCGCTTCCATGATCTCTCGCCGGACGAGATCGCTCATAGGTTGGGCATTTCCCGAAACATGGTCCTCAAACATCTACGATTGGCGCTAGAGCGGTGCCATGCGGCGCTCGACTAAAATTTTTCCTCGAGACGAGCTCCTTTACCACTGCCGACATACGTCCTCTTACAGTAAGGGATCAGTGGCGGCGGTGACGCCCGATAAGAGGTAGATTGGCGCGACGTATGGAGGAGGATGACGCTCCCTTTGATCGGGCGAGCCGTCGGAGAGCGGCCATCGAATGGTGGACGCGCCTCGACTGCCGAGCCCCGACGCCGCAGGAGCGCGAGGCGTTCGTCCTTTGGCTGACACGTGACCCGTCGAACCGCGAAGCATTCGAAAAGGTTTGCCGTATCTGGGGCGATCTCGAAGGCCTGCGGCCACTCATCGACGAGTTCGAGGTGCCCCCGCCGCGCCGGATGCCGCACGCTCGCGTCGCCGCCGGCCTCGCGGGGCTCGCTTTCGCCCTGTTGTCCTATGTCTTCTTCGACGACGCCTGGATCATGCTATGGGCGCAGGCCCGCACCGGCGTCGCGGAGACGCGGATGGTTCGGCTCGCGGATGGCTCTCGGATCGAACTCGGCCCTCGCTCGGCCATCTCGCTGGATTTCGACGAAGGCAAGAGAAACGTGACGCTCCTGAGGGGGGAGGCTTGGTTCGACGTCGCGCCGGACGCCGACAGGCCCTTCTCCGTTCTGATCGCCCGCGGCTCGGTGACGGCTCTCGGCACCAGTTTCGACATTTCGACCACAGGGGAACGAACCGAGGTCACAGTCGCGCAGCATCGCGTGCGCGTCATGGCGGGCGGCCCGGCGATCATTGTCGATGAAGGCGAACAGAGCGCTTTTGGGCCGGGCGCCGCCGCGGTTGCTCCATATCGGGTGCAGGTCGACCATGTGACCGCATGGCGGCGCGGAAAGCTGATTTTCGACGACAGGCCGCTCACGGAGGTTGTCTCCGTCCTCGGACATTATTTGCGCGGATACATTTTGATTCTCGATCCGTCGATCCGCGAGAGGCGTGTGAGCGGCGTGTTCGATGCGGCAGAGCCGATGGCCGCGATTTCCGCGATCGAGAAGGCCCTCGGCCTCCGGGCTCTCGATCTCGGCTATATTGTCGTGCTCACGGGATAAAAAAGATTTTATTTGATCTTCTCAATGACATTGTCGAATAGGACTATCGCGCGGTGAAGCGAATGACGAGGCCGATGTCGGGTTTCAAATCATTTCGATCGGCTGCCGCGAAACTTCCAGGGAGCGAACTCAAGCATATGATCCGAAAGGATCCGTTTCAGACCAGGACCATATTGCGTCCAGCGCAGCATTTCTACGCCCTCGCGGCGTAAGCCGCGTCACTCTATACACGTCTCTGCGTCACCTCCGCAGACAAAATTTGCGACACAACCCCTTTTTCCGCGCGGCCGCGTCCCCTATCGCGGCCGCCGTTCGTCTTGTTGTATAGCGGGCCCGCCGTCGGGGCGAAGGCGGCGGCCTCGCGCTCGCGGCATAGGGAAAGGAGAATTTTTTAACTCGTCGACCTCCCCGGAGGAGGAGAGCTTCGTCCTTGTCAGAGTGGGAGGCGCTGTGCCTGCCGCTAGGAGACGGGACGGAACCAAATCGATGTCGGATCGGATTCTCAATGGAAGCAAGTCGGCGAAGGGTGGGATGATGAGCGCCACGGCCATCGCGTCCGTGATGAGCGCCATAGCGTTCGGCTCGAACGCGGATCGCGCCGAAGCGCATGCGCAGATGTCGCAGAGGGAAATCTCCGAGATCGTCCGCAGCTACGACATTCCGGCCGGCCCCATATCGACCGCGCTGAACAGCGTCGCCGATGCGAGCGGCGTCCGCATCGTCTATGATTCGCGCCTCACCCGTTCCCATCGGACCAGAGGACTGACCGGCCAGCACAGCCTCGCCGAAGCGCTTTCGGAAGTTCTGTCCGGAACCGGCTTGAAATATGAGCTGTCGCCCAACGGAAAATCCGTGGTGATCGTTCTCGCCCAGGCGACCGAAGTGCGCAATGACGCGAACCCGGAGGGCGCGACGCCGCTGCCGACGATCGACATCGGACACGAATCGAACGCCGATCGCGCGGGTCGTCGCGCTGGCGGCGCTCCCCAGGGCCCCGGCGATCGCATGACCGGGTATAAGGCCGAAAACGCGTCCAGCGCCATGAAGATGGACACGCCGCTGCTCAAAACGCCGGTGGCCGTTCAAGTGGTGACGCGGCAGCTGATGGACGATCAGCAAGCGATCAGCGTCAAGGACGCGATCGTCACCAATGTCAGCTCCGTGCAAACGACTCCAGGCTTTTCCGAATCTTATAAGATTCGTGGATTTTCCAGCAATGGCAACTCTTATAAGAACGGCCTGATGGAATACCGAATGCGCTATCTCGACACCGCTAATCTGCAATCGGTCGAGGTGCTGAAAGGTCCGGCGGCGATTCTCTATGGCCGCGTGGAGCCCGGCGGCCTCATCGATCTCGTGGTGAAGCGCCCGTTGGAGACGCCTTATTATTCCGTTCAGCAGCAGAACGGCTCTTATGGACTTACCCGAACGACGGTCGACGCCACCGGTCCGCTGACGCCGGACAATGTATTCGGATATCGGATCAACGGCGAATTCTACCACACCTATTCCTATCGGGATTTCGTGAAGGACCAGAATATTTTTCTGGCGCCGACGCTGAGCTTTCGTCCGACCGAGCAATTCCGGATGAACATAGATTTCGAATATCAGCATCGCACTTGGGTCGACGACTATCCCGTGCTGCCGGCGATCGGCTCCTATCCTGCGCCGATACCGATCTCGCGCTATCTTCAGACTCCGCTTCTGACGACGACCTCTCCGCACGAATACGACAAGAAGCGCGTCGCCTATGACTGGACCTATGATTTCTTCCCCGGTTGGAGCCTCACCAATCGGATGAGCTATTCGACATTCGACGACAGCCAGATCAACGCGCTCGGCGTGACCATCAATCAAGCGACCGGCGTTCTCACGCGCACATTGACGAACTCCACGCTCGGCGGCGGATTCCACGAATTCGACTTCGCGACCAATTTGGACCTCAAAGGCAAGTTCGAGACGGGCCCGCTATCGCATTCGACCCTCGTCGGCTATGATTATCTCAGCACTCATATGCCGATGTACACGAATATATTCGCAGCGACGAGCTCGATAAACATCTATGCTCCCAATTATTGGACGCTCGACAATCCCTTCGCCGCCCCACAATACATCACGCAGGATCAACGCTGGACCGGCGTCTATGCGCAGGACATGGTCTCCTTCTTCGACGACTCGGTTCATGTGCTGCTGGGCGGGCGCTATGATTGGGCGGAAACGGGCAGCAATAAGACCGTCACCTCGCTCGCCGGCGCTCTCGCTTCCTACACCACGGTCTATAATAAGGCGTTCAGCCCCAGAGTCGGCCTCGTCTATCAGCCGACGCCATGGCTCTCGCTCTACGGCAATTTCACGCGTTCCTTCGGCTTGAACAATACGACCAGCCTCGGAGTGGCGCTTCCGCCGCAAAAAGGCGAGCAGTTCGAAGGCGGAGTCAAAGCGGAACTCCTCGACGGTCGGCTGACGGCGACGCTCGCCTATTTCGACATCACAAAGACGAATATTCTGACGCCGGACCCCACCAATGCGAGCAATTCGCTGGTCATCGGAAAAGCGCGCAGCCGCGGCGTCGAATTCGATCTCATGGGCCGCATCGACGACAATTGGAGCGTGATCGCCAATTACACGCATGACGATGTGCGCACGATACAAGGCGCGCTCACCTATAATCCCGCCACGCTGATGACGACGCAGCTCGCGGTTGCCGGCAATAAGCTGCCCGGCAGCCCGCGCAACTACGGCAACCTCTGGGTCAAATATGCAGCCGATGGCGAATTGCGCGGTCTGAGCCTCGGAGCCGGCGTCACCGTCGTCGACGATTTCTTCGGCGATAACGCCAACACATTGATCCTGCCGAGCTATGCGCTGCTCAATGGCATGGTCGCCTATGCGACCGAGATCGCGGGCTACAAGGTGACCGCGCAGCTCAACGTCAAGAACATAACCGACACCATCTATTATCCTACGGCGAGCAGCAGGACGACGATTCAAACGGGAACGCCGCGCAGCTTCCTCGGCTCGCTCCGATGGGAGTTCTGAACAGCTGAAAAAGCGGACGCCTCCCGCCTCGAGCGGAAGGCCTCATCTAGCGGGCGCTCGTCTCACGCGACGACGCCCACTGTTGCATCGATGAAAGCGAGGCGACTGAAACCGATCGTCAGAGGAAAAAATGCGGCCATTGCGATTTTCGAAAGAAATGACGGCGCGAAGCGCTCTGTCACATACAAACTGTCTCGGCGTTCGAACGGCCACATTCGCCGCGCCGACATCACATCAAACGCGCGTCATAGGCGCGAGTGCGACCGCTGTGGCGTGGCGCGCTCGTCGCCTCGACACCGCATGACGCGGCCGCACATCCAGCGCGCTTCGAGCGAAGCCGCCTCGAACCGAGCGCGGCGACGGACGCCGCCCACGGACAACTGACCAGGCGACTCGGGAAAGCCGAAGCAGCTCGCGCCTGAGCCGACGACCGGACTCGGCCGCAATTTCAACGCGTCTTCCATTCTGCGAAGAGCGATCGATCTGTCGTGACGTCGCTCCCGCCTTTTTAGCTTCTCGCAATCTCATTCGAGGCGAATTGGCATGCAAAGAGAAAGAGAGCTCATCGCTCGCCTGCGACGCGAATTGCCTTTCGCGGCGCAAGGCCGACCCGCGCTATTGTCCTTCTTGCGTAGTCGTTCGATCGATGTCCGACGCTCGCCCCGCCTCACGGTGATCGAAGTCTTCGACGCTGGCGAACAGTTCGGACTCATGTGCCGGATCGCGCTCGCGGATGCGTCGAACGCCTCCGCCGTCTTCGTCGTGCCGATGAATCAGATCGCTTTGAACCGAAGCCATTCTCATATTCGGCCGTTGGCCAGATCCGTGAAGAAGCTCGGCGGCGAAGGAGGCGATCGATCGCGCCATAGACGCTAGAGCCCACAGAACGCCTGTTTCACCACTTCCGAGCGAAGCTATGGAGATGCGCATGACAGCGAAGGAGAAGTCGGTCCAACAGCTCTACCGGGACTATGCGCCCAGATTACGTCAATTCGCCAGCCGTCGGCTCGGTTGGGAAGAATCAGAAGACGTCGTTCAGGAGGCCTATCTGCGACTGGTGAAGGAGGGAGCCGAAAAGCTAACCTGCCCGCGCGCCTATCTATATCGCATCACCGCCAATCTCGTCACCGACATGCACAGGCGGCGAAAGCTCCGCTCCGCCTTTACCGACGCCGCGACGCCCTTCGACGAATCCGTCGTCCTTCCCATTCATTCCGACACGCCGAACGTTGCCGAGCTCCACCACTATTCCTCGACATTCGAACAGCTGTCGCCATTGCGCAAGCAGATCATCCTCTTGAAAGTGGTCGACGGCGCCACCAACGCCGAAATCGCCGACCGTTGCGGCGTATCGACACGAACGGTGGAAAGGCACTTGACCAAAGCCCGTGGCGATTTACGCCACAGCATGGCGTTTCAATCGTCGAATCCCGCATGACTTCCGACAGGCGCGCGCATTCGTCGACTCGTCGAGCGTGCGTCGACTCATCAGCAATCGAGCTCGTTCATGACCGAACCAATCTCACTATTTCATGCTCATGCCCACAGGCCGAAGAGAGTGCGCCTCGGACGCAGCGCCGCATACATCCTATCGACGTGGATTTTGCTCATATCGGGAGCCTCTTCCGACTCTCGGGCGGAGTCGGCTCTCGCGCTCGGACGACGCGACAATGGGGAATGGCTGACGGGCTCCGCTCGCGGCTTTTCAGACCCGCGCGGGGCCGCGCGATTCGCCGTCTATGTCTGCGGCGGCGAGAGAAGCGCCTGCACGGTCGTGCAGTCGTTTCACGACGGCTGCGCCGCCGTCGCGGCGAGTCTCGACGGATCTCGCTACGCAGCGGCGATCGGCGACAGTCTCGCTCACGCCCGAGACAAAGCCGACACCGAATGCCGCGCGAAAGATCCCTGCAAGATCATCGAAACAGTCTGCGAAAATGATGAGGGCGTCGACGCGGATGCGCATCGCGCCGGATCGGCGACGCCCTTCGATCCGAGCATGGCGAGATATATCGAGAGCTGGCGCAAATGCTTCAAAAAGCCGAATTCGCCGACATCGATCGCCGCCGCGACTAATGCTTGCGCGCAGGCGCTCGCATTTCCACAAATTCCTCGCTCCGAAAGCGATAAGATTGAGGCGCATCGCACGCGATTGTCGAAAGCGCTGGAGCTGAGCCTCCCCGACACGGCCGCCCGATAAGAAACATGACGAACGGCGTCGCCGCTGCGAGGTCGTTTGCTTCCACATCTTCGGCTCGAGCGGGCATTCGTTCACGGTTCGCGCATAAGTTCCAGCGCCGACGTATGTCTCCTTCTAGTCGATCATCGTGACATAGATCGATCGAACGAATTTTTCGGCATCACGAGAAAATTTTTTTCCACCCATGTCGGATTCGATCGCATCTGCGCGTCTCTCATCACGAGTGAATGATCCGACATGTTTCGTGAATGACTCGCCGACGCGCGAGACGCCATCGTCACATGTTTTGATGAAGCACACAGAGCGAGCGCAGGCATGGCCACGATAGCTTTCACCATCGGTAGAACAGGAGACGCGCCTTGTCGGACCTGATCGATGTTCTTGAGCAACCAGCGCCACACTCTGCGACGGCCAGGCCGCAAGCCAAGAGACGCTTGGGAGCGACGCCGATATACGGCTCGATTCCGCGGAGCGACGGCCTTTGTCTCGACGCCAATGAGATGCGTTTTCCTCTCCCGGACGAATTCCTGACGCGTGTCGCGCGAGAGATTTCGGCGATCGACTTTCGACACTATCCGGATGCGACGGAGATCGATGCGCTCGAGGCCGAGATCGCAGCGAATATCGGCGTGCGCGCCGAAAATATTCTTCTCGGCGTCGGCTCGACGGAAATGCTCGATCTCGTTTGTCGTGCTTTCGGGGGGCCGTTCGACGCGGTGGTCGTTCCGACGCCGACATTCCCGCTCTACGGGCATTTCGCCGCTCTCAACGACAAAGGCTTCGTCACCATTCCGCTCGACGACGCATTTGCCTTGTCGACGGAGGTCGCCGACAAAATGACGGTGGTGGAGGGCGCAAAGATATTTTATGTCGGCAATCCCAATAATCCGACCGGCCGTGCCCTGGATCGCGCCGCATTCGAGCGGCTCGCGGCGTCCACGAGCGACCTGCTGTGCCTGGACGAGGCATATTCCGCCTATGCCGGCGTCTCCTATGCGACGGATGCGATCGATCGCCACAATGTAATCGTCGCGCAATCATTTTCGAAGATCGGACTCGCGGGGTGCCGATTGGGATATCTCGTCGCATCGGAGCCGCTCATTCGCGAATTGGAACGCGCCTCGCTCCCTTACCGCGTGAATGCGATGACCGCATGCGTCGCGCGAATCTTTCTCGAAGAAGCCGCTCTGTTCCAGCCGCTCATCGACCAAGTGAAGCGCGAGCGCGAGCGCCTGCGTGAGGAACTGGCTGCGATGCCGGGCTTTTCCCCCTTTCGTTCGGAAGGCAATTTCCTCTTTTGCGCGACGCCGCGGGCCGGCGCGAGCGTCGCGGAGGAATTGAGAGAGAGATTTCGCATCTTCGTCAAAGCGTTTCCTCCGACCTCTCGGATCGGGAAACATTTGCGCATCACCGTCGGGACGCCGTCGGAAAACGATGCGCTCCTCGAAGCGCTCGCATCACTGTCGTCCGCCGAGAGCCGCGAATCTTCGGGTCTTTCGACATAAAGAGCGATACGCGACACGGAATCGTCTTCCGCTGGGGCGTTGCGGAAGAGCGAGTCGTCACGTCGCCGGTTGCGACGGCGTGGCGACAGATCAAACGCCGAATGGAGCAAGCAATGACCATCAAAGTAGTCAAGAAGGAAATCCTCCCCGTGATCGGCCGCGTTCAGGCCATGTGCGCGTGCAACCCGCCGTGGTGCGGCACCTGCTGATTTTATTCGGCAGCGTCGTCCCCGGTTCATACGGCCGGGGGCGGCTTTCCAGCTTCCATGCGGACATCGTCGAAAGCTTTCCAGATGCAAATCGGATTCAACTTCACCTTGAACGGCACGCTGGACATGGTTCGGCGCATGCTCAGAGAGCGGCAGATCGACTATTGCGAGCTGCTCATCGACAATTTCTTGAATGTTCCGGTCAAAGAGCTGGCGGATGCGTTCGAGTGTCCGGTCGGGTTCCATATCATGCTGTCGAAGTTTCTCGAGAATGATAGAGAGACGCTCGAGAAGCTTGCCAAGCAGATTCGCATTTTCATCGATGCGCTACAGCCGGTCTATGTGTCCGACCATCTGCTGCGCTTTGCGCCGAACGGACGGAATCTCTTCTATCTCGGCGAAATCGATTACGCCCAATATGACCCCGTGCGCAATCGCGTGGAGCAATGGCAGGATATGCTCGGCGTCCAACTCCATCTCGAAAACTACCCATCCATCATGGACGGCGGATGGGAGCAGCCCGAGTTTTTTCGAAAGCTCTGCCGAGAGACCGGAGCGGGCGTCCTCTTCGACGCCTCCAATGCGGTGGTCGCCCGACACAATTGCGGCGCGTCGCTGGACGCTTGGAACGACGTCATCTCGTCGACGCGACATTTTCATGTCGCGGGATATGGGCCTTCGTTTCTGGATCCGCGAGTCATCGTCGATTCGCACGACAGGGAAATGGCGCCGGATACGTTGGAGTTCCTTCGCTCCATGCGCGCGGCATTCGACAAGCCGGGCTCGACGATCACATATGAGCGCGATTTCGAGATCGAATATGATTCGATCGCGATCGATCTCGAACGTCTGCGCGAGATATTCCCCCACGCCGAGGACACGACGAATGAGTCTCTTGTCGCCTGCGCCGGCTAGAATCGACGCCGATCTCTATCAAGACATGATGAATCCTTCGCGGCTCGACGCGTTCGCGCGAGAGTCACGAAGTCATGTTCGTCTCGACATCAGCTATCGGGCCTATTGGCATGTGCTGTTCGACGCCGTTCCGCAATTGTTGGAGCTTTCGGGCCCCGACGGGCGCGCGATTTTCCTGCCGTTCATGCAATGGGCGCAGGAGAAGAACCTCACATTCGATTGGGCCTATCATATCTGGGCGGCGGAATGGCTGCTGCAATCGGAGTTTCGTGAGCGCGTCGGAGCAGACCTCGCTCTGAAGCTCATGGCTGCGGCCGCATCGCGGTGGTCGGGGCGCGACCGTGATCTCGACTATTGCGGGATCGTCATCGCGAGCCGCCTGATCGAGCCGACGAAGGCTGTCGCCGGCTGGAAGCTCAGCAGCATAGAGACACGCTTCATCGAAGTCGAACAGGTCGAGTTCGAATGCGAGCTTCCGGCGCCAGAAGGCAATTTCGGATGCTTTCGGACGCCGGGCTACGAGCTCGATCATTTCCCGGGGTGGCGCCCCATACCTCTATGATCGAGAACGACAAGGGCTTTTGGCGAGGCTATTGGCCTTTGCTCCTCGTGATCGTGGCGGGACAGCTCGCACAGCAAGCCGATGTCATAATGGTCGGCCATTTGGGCGGCGGCGCGCCGGGGGCCTATGCGATGACGACGCGTTTGGTCGTCGTCGATGTGATCTTGCTGAGCGCGATGGGCGCCGTCGCTTCGACCGCGATCGGCGAGGCGCGGCGAAACGGGGCGAGTCCGCGCGTCATTGGAGCGATCCTATGGCTCTCGCTGCTCGCGGGCCTGTGTTGCGCGGCGTTCGGAGCGGCGACTTATCCCCGATTGGCGAAGCTGCTCGTCGGCGATGATGCGATCGCCGGATTGATCTGCGACGGAGTGCTCTGGTATTCGTTCGCCGCGCCGTTCCGCTTCATCAGCAGCACTTCGGCCTTCATGCTCCATGCGCTCGACCAAGGCGCCGGAGTCGTGAAATGGAAGCTGTGGGAGTTCGCCGCCAAGGCCATCGGCAATTTTTTGGCCATGGAGATTTTCGGGCTGGGGTTTTCCAGCTGCTTCCAGATAGGGGCCGTCATCTGCGTCGGCTCGTCGATCTGGGGAATTTGGGCTCTATTGCGGCATGGCGTCGATTGGCTGACCTTGCCCGGCGCTTCATGGGCGCGCCGCTTCGGCAATGCGGCGCTCTGGGAGTCCGAGCGCGGCGTCGCCATGCATCTCGCTATGCTCGCATGCCTCACCATGTTCGCGGCGCCCGGACTCGGCAATTATGACGTCGGGCGGCTGAATTGCTTCGCTGCCGGTCAGACGTTGATGTTGATTGTTTTCACGCCGCTCGTCACGTTGATGCGCTTTCTCGCGTTTCGCCTCGCAGGGCTCACCGACGAACGCCTCATAGATTCGATCAGAACGATCTCGCTGCAAGGCGCTCCCTTCGCCGTGGGCGTCGCGATCTTGCTCATGGCCGGAACCGACGCACTCGGGCGATTATATGGTCAGCATGGTCCTTGGTGGACGACCTTGGTCGAAATTTTGGCCGCGTCGATACCGCTGCGCTACATGACGTCGATCCTCAGAGCCGTCTTGCAGGCTCGAGGGTCGTTCGGGACGGTGGCGAGAACGGATAGCTCGGTCTTTTGGCTCGTCGCCTTGCCTCTCGTCGCGCTCGGACTTTATATCGATTCGCCTCTCGTCGCTTATTTGTCGCTGATCGTCCCGGAAGGTCTCGGCGCATTGCGCTTCTGGAAGCAGGCGCCTCTCGTCTCGCGGGCCGCGCGGCCGCGGTCCGGCCCCGAAACATCGACGGCGATCTGACGCCGCGTCCCAGGTCGCACGGGCTCCGCTGCCGACCGAGGGCTCGACGCCGGCCTCGGCGAGGCGCGCTGTGTATTTTATAGAGACGTATTGAACGCCGCGATCACTATGATGCACGAAGCCCGCATGCGCCGTGCGCGAGGCGCGCCAACCGACGATCCGCCGAGCGAAGGCGTCGATGACGAAGGCGACATAGACGAAGCCCTGCCAAGTGGCGACATAGGTGACGTCGGACAGCCACAGCGTATTCGGCCGAGGCGCCTGGAACTGCCGGTCGACCTTATCGAGCGGACAGGGCGTCTTGCGATCGCTCACTGTTGTCTTCACGGGCCTGCCGCGCACGGCGCCGCGCAAGCCCATGCCCCGCATCAGCCGTTCGACCGTGCAGCGCGCTACGCTCTCTCCGTCCCGCTTCATCTGCCGCCACACCTCGCGTGCGCCGTAAACCTGGAAGTTCTCGTCGAAGACGCGCCGTATCTCCTTGCGAACGGTCACATCCCGACGCGCCCGGGCTGACGCTTTCGCGGGGTCGTGCCGACGCGTCGCATGCGCCCGATAGGTCGACGGGCGATCGGCAAAAGCTCGCAGATCGGCTCGACCTCATGCGCCTCCCGATGAGCGTCGATGAAGGCGATCATGGTTTCGAGCGGCGGTCGAGCTCCGCCGCCGCAAAATAAGCCGACGCCTTGCGCAGGATCTCATTGGCCTAACGCAACTCGCGGTTCTCCCGCTCCAGCGCCTTGATCCTCGCGCGCTCATCCGTCGTCGCACCCGGACGGGCGCCCAAATCGCGCTCCGCCTGGCGAACCCAGTTCCGCAACGTCTCGCTCGTGCAGCCGATCTTCGCCGCGATCGAGGCGATCGCCGCCCATTGCGACGCATGATCGCCTCGATGCTCCAGCACCATCCGAACCGCTCGTTCTCGAACCTCAGGTGAAAATCTGTTCGATGTCTTCTTCTTCGTATCCATCGGCCCATCCTCTCAAGAGTTCGGGCCTCCGGCAATCCCGGGGCGGTTCACTGACAAGGTCGCGCCGATTCACCCTCTGAGAAAATCAATTCAAAAGTTGCTCCGCCACCCGGCGTTTCCTCGATAGCGATGGAGCCCCGCAACTTTTCCATGAGTTCTTTTGCTATGGCGAGGCCTAGCCCGGTACCTGGCGTCGCCTCGCTCCTGCGCCAGAATGGCTCGAAAATCATCTCGCGCTCGGCTCGGGCGACGCCTTCGCCATGATCGATCACGCAGACGACTGGGCCAGGCCCCACGCGGATGATGATAGTCCCCCCCGGCGGCTCGGCTCGCAGGGCGTTGTCGATGAGGTTCGCGACGATTGCCTCGACCGCCCGAAAATTGCCGCGCGCGACAATGACCGGCGCGGCCGCGTCGAATTCGATCATCCGGTCGCATTCGATGGCGAGCGGTAAATGCAGTGAAACGACTTCACGGACCGAGCTCACGAGATCGATCTCCTGATCGAGCGTGTCCTGCCGCCCGGACAAACGCGCGGCCGCGAGCATCTGCTCGATGATCGCCTGCAAGCGGCTCGCGTCTCGAAGTAGGGCGCCCTTGACCGGAAGCTCCTCCAAATTGTCGAGTCTCGCACGTAGAATCGCGATCGGCGTGCGCAACTCGTGCGCCGCATCGTCCGCGTAACGGCGGATCCGCACCGCGCTCGCGGCGAGCCGTTCCAGCGCGACATTCATTCCGTGAACCAGCGGAGCGACCTCCGCCGGAACATTGCCCACGGGCAGGCGCTGTTGCAGCTCGTTCATGTCGATGCGGGCCGCCTCGTCGGCGACCGCGCGCAGTGGCGTCAGCCCGCGGCGCACGGCGAACATCGCCGCGCCGGCCGAGATAAGGGCGGTCACGACGAAAAAGCCGACCAGATGCCGGAAATCCTCGTAGATCGCGTAGAGCAGGTCCGCCGAGACGAATTTCATCGCATAGACCGCTACGTGCAGCCGACCGAACGGTGTGCGCACGGGCTCGACCAGCCCCTGCGGAGACTCGATCGGATCGCCGGGAAGGATGAAGTGGGTATGCGTCGGATTGACTTTGATCGCGCCGGTCAACGCCGCGATCAATTCCGGAGAGGAGCCGGCCGCCGCCACGTTTCGAGCCGCGTCGAAAACCGCGAATTTCAGGCGTGGCGTGTCGCGCGCCTCGGCGCGAAGCTCGCGTATCGGCTGGAGGCGCAGAGCGCCGTCGTCGTCCTGCTTCAGCGACGCCAGGACGAGCCCGATCATTCGCGTGGAGGCGAGCTCATCGGCCGTTCGGCCGAATCCTTCGAAGATTCCGAAGCCGGCGAAGCCGAGGACGAGAGTGACGAGCCAGCCGGCCGCGAATGCGATGAATTGCGAAACGACCAGATAGGCGACAACGCGATTGGCGAGGGAGCGCGCCATGCCTATTTCGGCGGTCGGGATTTCGACTTGGCGATGAGGTAGCCCAGGCCGCGAGCCGCGTGAATCTCGACGCCGGAGTCGAGCTCGGCGAGGCGGGCGCGAACACGCGAGACTAGGGCGGTCAGCGCATGCTCGTTGACCTCCGCGTCGAATCCGTAGACACCGGTCAACAGCCTCTCTCTCGGAACGACACAATTCGCGCGCCGCAAAAGAGCGTCCAGGAGCGCTAACTCTCGGCGGAGAAACAAAACGGGGCGATTGGCGATCGACACCGTCCGCGCGTCGAGGTCGTAGGAGAGCGCTCCAACGATGATCGGCGGCGTTCGATCGCCTCCGCGCCGTCGCAGGCTCGCGCGGACGCGAGCCATCATCTCGTCGAGGTTGAAGGGCTTGGTCAGATAATCATCGGCGCCTGCGTCCAGTCCTTCGATCTTGTCGTCGACGGAATCGAGCGCGGTCAGCACGAGGATGCGGCTCGTCGGCTGCCGCTTGCGGATCTGCGAAATCAGCGAGAGTCCGTCGCCGTCCGGCAATCTGCGGTCCAGCAGAGTCACAGTATAGGCCCCGTTGTCGAGAGCCGCGGACGCGCTTTCGATCGAGCCGACCCGATCGACGGCGAAGCCCGCCCGCTCGATTCGACAGGCGATCTCGCCTGCGAGCTCCGCATAATCCTCGACCAACAGAATCCGCATGGGCGCCGCTCCCAGTTGGTCCTGCGTTCGGCGTCTCCTGTCAGAAAACCCGTCGCTCGGCCATTCATAACCAAAGGCGGGTTCTTGGCAATAGGCCGGGACGAGCTTTCGCGGTCGACGCCGCGCCGCTCTTTTTTATCTCGCTCTCTCGGGCGATGAGGCTCACATGAGCTTTTCCGATTAGAATTGCCATGAAAAGACAAATGGATCGCCTGTGTATGACATAAATCCTATGTCGGTAATCGACGCCTTCGGTCGGAATGACGCGCATGAAACACCGTGAGCTGAACTGCGGCGAGGGGCAATGGCGCTCGGCCGTCCGTGGGGTGATCGCATGTCTCGTGGGTCTGGTCCTCATTCTGCTGGGCGTCGCCTCCATCGGATCCTCTGCTGATCATCGACCATTTCGCGACCGGCTATCGACCTCCTCGGCTCTCGGGTCGGGGGGTCGGATCTGCACGGCGAGTTCGGATCGTCACGAGCCGTCCCACGAGGGCGACCAAGGTCAGTGTTGCGTTCTCTGCGCGCAGCGTGATCGCGTCGTCGATGTGCTCGCCGCTCCGCCGTCCGACCGGCGACATCCGGCGCAAAGAGCAATCGTCACGACGGCCTGCTTTTCTTTATGCGCGGCTCGCCCGATCATAACCGGCTGGACCAGTTCCTGGTCGTCTCGCGCGCCGCCTGCCTTCTCCTGACATCGTGCGGCCGAGCGGCTGCGCCTTTCCAGGCTTCCTCGATGCGGGCGGCTTTTGCGCCGTCTCAGGAGAACATCTCATGAAATATTCGATGCTGACGCGCTGCGCTTCCGCAGGCGCCTTGTCTTTCACTCTGGTCTATCCGGCGCTCGCGCAAGAGGCGCTTCCTACCATCGACATCGGGTCCGCGACCGGCCGAGCGGGGGCGGAGGCGACCGACAAGCAGGCCGAACTCGGCGGGCGTCTGACCGGCTACAATTCGGTCGGCGCGCCGACATCCTCGAAGACGAACATTCCGATCCTGAAGACGCCATATGCGGTGCAGGTCGTGCCGCGAGAGACGATGGACGACCGCCAAGTGGTGAGCGTCAAGGACGCCTTGCTCGAGAATGTCAGCAGCGTTTCGATCGGCGTGCAGTACTACGACCAGTTCAACATACGTGGCCTTCCGGCCGGCGGCAGCCTGTATCGCAACGGCCTTCGGCAGATGAACACCAGTGGATTCGAAACCGCGAATTTGCAGGCGATCGAGGTGTTGAAAGGCCCGGCCGCGATGCTGTTCGGTCGTGTGGAGCCCGGCGGTCTCATCGATTTCGTCCCGAAGCGCCCGCAATCGACGCCCTACTATTCCATTCAGGAGCAGGCGGGCTCGTTCGGCCACACGCGGACGCTGCTCGACGCCACGGGACCGCTGACGGAGGACAAGACGCTCGCCTATCGGGTGAACCTTTCCTACCTCAACAAGAATTCTTTCCGAGATTTCGTCAATACGGAGAGTTTTTTTATCGCGCCCACGGTCAGTTGGCGTCCCACCGAACGTTTCACGTTGAATGTCGACGGCGAGTTCCAGAAATCGAGCTGGGTGGACGATCTGGGCGACTTGGGAATTCCGGCGGTGGGGCGCCGGCCTGCCAATATCTCGATCAGCCGATATCTCGGGGATCCGAATCTCACGACCAAATATCGCGACGGTCAGGAGCGGGTGCTCTTCGCCTATGATTGGACCTACGAATTTACGGACGGCTGGAGTCTGACCAACCGCCTGAGCTACAACAATGTCGACTATCGCCAGGCGGTTACCGGCGGATATTCTCTCGACGAGGCGACCGGGAATATGTTGCGCTCTGTGTGGTTCGTGCCAGGGCCGAATTCGTCGTATCCAGTCTCCTATCGCCGTGCAGTCGCCACGAATATCGATCTCAAAGGAAAATTCGAGACAGGGATTTTCTCCCATCAGACCCTCGTGGGGTTCGATTATTTCGACTACGAAGGGAAGATGGTCGGGCACTGCTGCAATGACATCTCCGCCATCAACATCTACGCTCCTGTCTACACGCCGAGCAGTGACCAGCTCACGAGCAATTTTTCATTTGTCGACAAGGACAAATGGAGAGGAATATACGCTCAGGATCAGATTTCCTTCTGGGACGATCGCGTGCATCTCCTCATCGGAGGCCGGCATGATTGGGCCGAATCGAGCGTCAAGAGAAACTTCGGCGGCGAGCCTCTAGCCTATACGGACATGGGTCGCGTGGTCGTGCCGACCAGCGCGAACAGCCCAAGAGTTGGCGTCGTCCTGCAGCCGTTTCCCTGGCTGTCCGTCTATGGAAACTACACGCGCTCTTACGGCTCCAGCAATGGCGTAAGCTCGCAGAACGCGCATCTTCCCCCGCAGGTAGGGACGCAATTCGAGGGAGGAGTCAAAGCCGAGCTGCTAGATAGGCGGCTGACCGCGACTTTCGCCTATTTCGACATCACCAAGAAAAACATTACTCGTCCCGTGCCTGGGACGCCATTCGTACGGCCGATCGGCGCGGCGAACAGTCGCGGCGTCGAGTTCGACCTCAACGGCCGCATCAACGAGAATTGGAGCATCATCGCCACATACAGCCATATCGACGCCGTCGTCACGAGCGACGAGGACGCATCCGGAACGGGCGGCCTCACCGGCAAGCGTCTCGCCGCCGTTCCGCGCAATTCGGCCAATCTCTGGGTGAAATACGAGGCCGATGGCGTGTGGAAGGGGCTGGGGCTCGGCGCTGGTGTCGTCTATGTCGACATACGGCCTGGCGATGACGCCAACACTTTCGAGCTTCCGGCGTATGCACGTGTCGATGCGATGGCGTCCTACAGGTTCAAGGCTTCCCTATTGCCTTGGTCGCCGGATCTGACATTTCAGATCAATGTGAAGAACCTCGCCGGAACGACCTATTACGAGGGGTCGTTCGATCGATTCAGCGTCGTTCCCGGAGCGCCTCGCGCGTTCCTCGCGTCGCTGCGCGCCGAGTTCTAGCCGCAGGGTTTCCCGCTCCGAGAGCGACTGCGGCGCAGTGAAAATCGGAGCCGAATTTCGAGATCGCCGGCGGGCGCTTTGGCGAAGTGCGCCTGCCGACACCTTCTCATGCCGGCGTGTGATGAAAGAATCACATGGATTGCTATCGGGATGATGAAACTCGCCGATACGTTTCGTGGCGGTATCAATGATACTTGGAGATCTCGTTTCGCCTATGAGGCTCATTGGAACATTCGTCGGGTCGATCAAAATGCGACTCTGCCAGGGAGGCTTCGCGATGAGCGGAATCGAACTTCGTCGACGGCAGCTTCTTGCATCCGGGCGGATAGCTTTTCGGAGTTGGCGCGAGGTCTGGCTGAAGACCCATCTTTGGCTGGGCCTCGCTCTGGGGCTGTTCCTGTCGGCTATCGGACTCACCGGCTCGGCGCTGGTGTTTTTCCACGAGATCGACGAATGGCTGAATCCGGCGCTTCTGATCGTGGAGGCCCCGCCGGAAGGACTAGCCGCTCGACGACCGCTGGAGGAGATCGCCGCGGCGGCGCGCAAGGCAATTTCCAGAGAGCCGACTGCGAGCTTCGTCTACTATCCAAATCACGCGCGCAAAGCATTCTGGTTCTTCTATGTCGTCGAGCGGACGGACGACTCGCCGCCCGATGTGCTGAACGTCTTCGTCGATCCCTATAGGGCGAAGGTCACGGGAACGCGGCTGCATTATTCTGGCCGCAATCCTTTTACGAACAGCCTGACCGGCTTTTTGTTCAAGCTCCATTACTCGCTGCTGCTCCGCGATACGGGGGCGACGATCGCGGGCGTTATCGCGATTCTCGCGCTGATCTCGACAGTGACCGGCGCCGTATTGTGGTGGCCGCGCAACGGCCGATGGCGCAACGCCTTCTCTGTGAAATGGCCCGCGAAGCAGGAGCGGTTGAACTACGACATTCATCGGCTCGCCGGGATATTCCTCCTACCGGTCGCCTTGGCCGTGATCGTCTCGGGCGTCTATTTCAACTTGCCGAAACAGTTCAACGCGATCGTCGAGCTGTTTTCGCCGCTCACCAAGGTGGAGCAACTGCCGTCCTCGCCGGAGGGCGATCGGCGAGTGACGCTCGACGAAGCCTTCGCCGTCGCCGCGGAGAAGTTTCCCGACGGCCGAACGGAGTCGTTCAGCGTCGACCACCGTAGCGGCCGTTCTGTCTTCAATCAATTGTTTCCGATCGGCTGGGGCGTCGAAGGCCGCCGGACGATCTATGTCGATCGGTTTACCGGCGGCGTGCTGCATGTGAGCGACCCGCTCGCAGGCGACGGCGATGGATTCATTCAATGGCAATGGCCGCTGCATTCTGGTTATGTCTACGGCTGGCCGGGCCGCATCGCTGTCTTTCTCTTCGGCCTGAGCTGGCCGCTCGTTTTCGTCACGGGGGTCATTCGCTGGCTTCAAAAAAAGCGCGCTCGGCGCGCTATGCGCGTACGACGACAGCGAAGGGGGCTCTAGAAATTTACAAATTTTACGGGCTCTGTTTCACTCTCGGTCGGCCATTGAAAAGATCGTCTACGTTCAGCATCGTCCTTTGCCCCAGCGCCGTCGTGCCTCGCCCATGCGATTATGCCTCTCGCGGGCCGCTTGCACCAGAACCCGATGAGCCACATCGAGGCCGCGGTTTTCACCGTGCGCGATCCGCTGCCACGCGAGGCGCTGGCGAGACTCATCGGAGACGCGGGCCGAGCGCGACAATCGCGCTTGTTTACAAGTAAAACAATTCCACATTTGGCGGCAAGCGCGGTGTATCTATTTATATTAGATAATGAATCTGCAATTTGTAAATGTTTCAACCTGAGCGCGGCCGCAATTGACCTTCAATGTTGTAGTTCATACTATAAATATAGCAATGATATATGAGAAATGAAGGTATATATAGAAATGCGCAGCCCTCGTCGGCCCCAGATATCAAGTCCGTCTCAAGTGAAAACGCGGTCAGATAGCCGCATCGATGGGAGCAGATTGCTGAGCGCCGCCGCGCTTCTGCTTCTCGGCGCCGATGGCCCTCCTGCGCATGCGGAGTCGGGCGTCACGCCATTGCCTGCTGTCACCGTCGACGCGCCCAAAGAGAGGCCGCGAGCGATCGTTCGGCAAAGCGCGGCCGCCGCACGCGTCGGGCGAAAGCGAACGCGCGCCGTGATAACGCCAGCGCAGAACCGCGCATCATCGCCTTTCGCGGCCACAGCATCATCGGCGGCGCCCGCGTTGTTTCCGTCTCCTCTGCAAGCCGAGCTCGGCAATCTGCCGAAGGAATATGCGGGTGGTCAGGCGGCGCGCGGGGCGCGTCTCGGCATGCTCGGCAATCGCGATTTTCTCGACACGCCCTTCAATATGACGAGCTACACCTCGAAGCTCATCGAGAACCAGCAGGCGCGCACGCTCTCCGATGTGCTCGAGAATGATCCTTCCGTGCGCTTCACCGTGTCTTCCGGTCAGGTCCGTGAGAATTTCCGCATTCGTGGCTTTTCGGTCCTCGTCAGCGAGACGGCGCTCAACGGACTCTATGGCGTGGCGCCGGACGGCCGCGTGCCGACGGAGTTTCTGGAGCGCGTCGAAGTGTTGAAGGGGCCGGCTGCGCTGTTGAGCGGCATGGCTCCTTATGGCGCCGTCGGCGGATCGATCAATCTCGTCACCAAGCAGGCCGGCGACACGCCTGTGACGAGCGTCACCGCCGATTATACATCGAACTCGCAATTCGGAACGCATATCGATGTCGGCAGGCGTTTCGGCCAGGACAACGCCTTCGGCATTCGCTTCAACGGCGCCTATCGCGGCGGCGACACGACGCTCGATTATCAATCGCGCGAACGTGGCCTCGAGGCGCTCGCGCTCGACTATCGCGGCGAGAAGCTGCGCATCGCGCTCGACGCCTATTTCAACCAGGAGATCGCGCGCGGCGGCGTGCCGATGATGGCGAGCTTCACCGGAACCGGCGTCGCCGCCGCGCCGGATTCCAGCAACAATATCTTCCGCGGTCTCTCTGGTCGAATGAACAATTCCGGCGCCATGGGGCGCGTGGAATATGATCTCGCCGACAATGTCACTCTGTTCGCGAGCGCCGGCGCGATCGACGCGCGCTTCAACGGGCTGACGAACTCGACCGTCGCGACCAATGTCAATGTCCTCGGCCGCTACAGCGGAACCTCCATCGATTTGCGCGGCTATACAGACACGATTTCGTTTCAAGGCGGCCTGCGCGCCGATTTCCGGACTTTCGAAATCGGCCATCGATTGTCTTTGAGCGCGGCCAATCTCGAATCGAAGATCGGCTCGGCCTTTCAACGCAGCTCGGCCTATGTGTCGAGCATCTACTTCCCCGTCACGCCGCTCATCGCGCGCGATCCAGGAGAAGCGCCGAAGTCGACCGATACGACGCTCTCGAGCATCGCCCTCGCCGATACGCTCTCCGCCTTCGACGATCGGGCGCAGCTCATTCTCGGCCTCCGCGCGCAGCGTGTTCAGACGAAGAGCTACAATACGACGACGGGCGCAGAGACGACCTATTACGACGAGAGCGCGGTGACGCCCGCTTTCGGCCTCATCATCAAACCTCTGCCGATATCCATGTCGCTCTACGCCAATTACATCGAGGGACTGACCCAGGGCGACCGTGTCACCGACACGGCGGCGACGAATTATAATCAGATGTTTCCGCCCTATAAGTCGCGGCAGATCGAGACGGGCGTCAAATGGGACGCCGGAACGATCGCCAACACGCTGAGCTTCTACGAGATCGAGAAGCCGAGCCTCATCAAGAGCGGCAATGTCTATAATTCCGACGGACGCCAGCGCAATCAAGGCGTAGAGTGGAACGTGTTCGGCGAGATCGTCGAAGGCGTGCGCATTCTCGGCGGCGCGGCCTATACGATCGGCGTGCTCACCAAGACGGCGAATGGCCAGCTCGACGGCAAGACGGCCTATGGCACGCCGAAATGGCAGGTCAATCTCGGCGGCGAATGGGATACGCCTTTCATTCCGGGGCTGACGCTCGAGGGACGTGTCGTCTATACGAGCGCGCAATTCGTCAACTCCGCCAACACGCAGAAAATTCCTGAATGGGCGCGCCTCGACGCGGGCTTGCGCTATTCGACGCAGTTCTTCGACAAGAAGGTCACCTTCCGCGCCAACGCGAATAATCTGCTCGATCATAATTATTGGGCGGGATCCTATTTCGCGGACGGCATCGTCACTTTGAGCTCGCCGCGAACGGTTCTCCTATCCGCGACCGTCGATTTTTGAGGAGAGAGAAATGTCGGCGGCGCTCGTCCATTCATCGGCTCTCGCGCTCGTCGTCGCCGGCGCAGCCTGTCTCTATCTCGCCTCGCCGCGCCAATCGCTCTTGCGCCTTCGGTGGCGGAAGGCGGGCCTCTTTGCCGCGGTCTTTCTCCTCGCCGCTTGGATGGTCTGGACGATTCGTCTCGAGTCTTCGACCGCCTTCTTCGCGACGCTCGCCGCGCTGATGCCGCTGCTGATCGCGCTGCCGAGCCTCGTGGCGCTGAAAGGGAGGAAATAGGCATGGCCGAGTTTCGCTCCGATTGGCTGAGCAAAAGCGTCGCCGGCTCTGTGCTGGGCTTCACTTTGGCGGTCGCTCTCGCCGGCCTCTTCGCCGTCGCCGGCCCCGGCGGCCTCGAGGCGCGCAACAAATATCAATTCGTCATGTGGCTCGTCGCGCCGATCTGGCTTGGCGTCGCCAGCCTCGTCTTTCTGTTTCGCAGCGGACGCGCCGCCTTTCTGTGGCTCGGCGGCGCCAATCTTCTCGCCTTGGGCGGACTCTATCTCTGTCGGCGACTTCTGTACTGAGGACGACAAATGCGCGGCGAGATCTTGCGGCTCTACAAGAGCGTTCACACATGGACCGGCATTGTGACCGGCATGTTGCTCTTCGTCTGCTTCTACGCCGGCGCGCTCACCGTCTTCGCGGAGCCGCTCTCCCTTTGGGCTTCGCCGCCGACCGGCGGCTCCATTTCGACCGACAACGCCGATCGCCTCATCGAGAAGACATTGGCCGTGCGGCCCGAGGCGGCCAAAGACTTCACGCTTCGTCTCGCGACGGCCAACGAGCCGGCCCGTCTGACTTGGCGCAAGAGCCGCAGCGACGATGTCGTCTGGTCGGCGACGCTCGGCGCGGATGGCGAATTGCGCATCGAGCGCTCGAACGCTTTTGGCGTCGGCGCCTTTGTGGACATGATCCATCGCACCGCCGGCCTTCCTCTCGATCGCGAAACGGGAACGACAGTGATGGGCGTCGTGAGCGCCGTCTACGCCGTCGCGCTCGTCTCGGGTCTCATCCTGGTTCTCCCCTCGCTAGCCAAGGATTTTCTGGCGCTACGACTCACCGCGAATTTGAAGCGAATGTGGCTCGATGCGCATAATCTCGTCGGCGTCGCGAGCTTCCCCTTCCATCTCGTCATTGCGTTGACGGCGGTTGTGTTCGGCCTGCACGAGCCGATCTATGACGCATTGGATCATGTCGTCTATGACGGCAGGCTGCCAACGATCATGCGCGCGACCGGCCCTTTCGGAGGCGCAAAGCGCGACGAGCAGAAGGCGCCGATGAAGCCGGTCGCGGAATTGGTCGCGGCCGTGGCGTCCGTCTCGCCGCAGTTCTCGCCGATCAGCCTGCATTATCGCGATGCGGATACGCGTGGCGCGTTCGTGCGCGTCGTCGGAGAGGATCAGCGCTTTCTGTCGCGCGGCGGCGGCTTCGCCGTCGTGCGTGGCGCGACTGGGGAACTCGTCAATGTCGACTATCTTCCCGAGAAGCAGAGCGGCTGGACGGCCGCCGTGTCGCCATTCTTCGCGCTGCATTTCGGCAGCTATGGCGGCGAGCCCGTGCGCTGGGCCTATTTCTTTCTCGGTCTCGCCGGCGCCTTCCTGTTCTATTCCGGCAATCTCTTGTGGATCGAATCGCGTCGGCGGACCGCGCGCCGCCATGGGGAGCAGGTCGTGCAGACGACGGCCTCGCGCCTCATGGCGGCGGCGTCGATCGGCGTGTGCTCGGGATGCGTCTGCGCGCTCTCTTTCGCCATCGTCTCGACCAAATGGCTCTATGGCCATGTCGACGACCTGGAGGCGTGGCGACATGGAATTTATCACGCCGTCTTCTTGGGCGCTCTCGCCTTCGCGTTTCTGCGCGGCGCGGCGCGCGCTGGAGTCGAGCTGGCCTATCTCGCGGCGGTCGGCGCTCTCTCGCTTCCCCTCACCAGCGCGATCGCTCTGGCGGCGCCCGGCCTCGGGCCGTGGGCGGCGGCCGATTCGATCAGCGCCTGTGTCGATATCGTCGCTTTGTGCGCAGCGCTCTGCTTTGCGGCTCTGGCGCGCGTGACGGCGCGCCGCGCCGAGCTGGGGCCGACAGACAGCGTCTGGTCGACGCGACGGCAGGAGCCGGCCCCAGGCGCCCCAATTCCAGTTTCTTCGAGCAGATGCGCCGTTGCGGTCGGCGCTGGTGAAGGAGACGACATCCATGGATGATGCGCAGATCAATCCTTTCGACGACGAGCGGCTGAGCTTCGTCGTTCTCGTCAACGCACGCGCGCAATTCAGCCTGTGGCCCGATTTCTCCGCTGATCCGAAAGGATGGCGCCGTGTCTTCGGTCCGGGAACGCGCCTGCAATGCATGCAATATGTCGACGATCATTGGATCGACATGCGCCCACGTGCAGAGGCTGGCTGACGCGCCTTTTCGCGCCTGTTTTGTTTCGTGTGACGTCTCGATTTTCAAAGGACTGATCGTGCTCGCAGACATCGCTCCAGAGCGGCCGCTCGCGGCTGCGCAGACGCTTCCGCTCGTCGCGGCGCAGCCCGGCATATGGATGGCGGAGCAGCTCGCCGCCGCCTCCAACGCTTATGTTGTCGCGCAATATGTCGAGCTGAACGGCAGGCTGGACGTTGCCTGCTTCAGCGCCGCGGTCCGTCTCGGGCTCGCGGAGGCCGATCTTGTCCATGCGCGCTTTGTCGAGACGGAGGAGGGGCCTGCGCAGCTCGTGCCGAACAATGTGCAGGCGGTCGATCTGCCAGAGCCGGAGCTCGTCGATCTGACAGGCGAAGCCGATCCGGCCGGCGCCGCGCGGCGACTGATGCGCGACGATCTGGAAACGCCTCGGACGCTCGCGGGCGAAGCGCCGCTCTACCGGCATATGTTGTTTCGTCTCAGCGCGGAGGGGTCGGTTCCCGGCGGCGCCGAACGCTGGTTCTGGTTTCAGCGCTATCACCATCTTTCGGTCGACGGATATGGTTTCACGGCGATAGCGCGACGCGTGAGCGAAATCTACACCGCGCTGCGTCGCGGACTGGCGCCGTCTCCATCGCCTTTCGTCTCCTTCGCCGAGGTGGTGAAGGAATATGCGGCCTATGACGGCTCGCCGGCGCAGGCCGCCGATCGGCGATTTTGGGCGGAGCATGCGCGCGATCTGCCGCAGGCTGTCACTCTGTCGTCGCGGCGCGCGCCGGCGGACGGAAAATTCACGCTCCCATTGCGCGAGCGGATCGTGCTCGACGCGCAAACGACCACGCTTCTGTCCGCGCATGCGACGGCCGGGCGCGTTTCTGTCGGCGTGATGGCGATGGCTGCGGTCGCCGTCTATCTGCGCCGCATGACCGGCGCGGCGCGTCTCTCGGTGGGCGCGCATTTCATGCGGCGCATGGGCTCGGTCGCATTGCATGCGATCGGGCCGGTGGTGAATGTCCTGCCGCTGCAGATCGCGATAGACGCGGATATGTGCTTCTTCGACGTCGCCGCCGCGCTCGGGCGCGAATTGGAAATGGTGCGTCGCCGTCAGCGATATGAGGTCGAGCTGCTGCGGCGCGATCTTAGCTTCCTCGCTTCCGGACGCGCGCTCCATGGGCCGCTGCTGAATTTCAAAATGTTCGACTATCGCCTCGATTTCGCGGGTGTCGAAGGGATCACGCATCAGCTCGCGTCCGGCCCCGTCGAGGATATCGAATTCGACCTCTATCTCGCCGAGCGCGAGCTCATTGTCGATCTCGTCGCCAATGGCGCGCGTTACGGGGAGCGCGAGCTGGAGCTGCATGCGGCGCGACTCGCGCGCTTCGCGCGTCGGCTCGCCGAAAGCCCGCAGACGCCGATCGGCGAAATCGCGCTCATGACCGAGAGCGAAACGGCGCTGATCGCAGCGGCCAATGACACGCGGCGCGTCATTCCGCCGCTTTCTGTGTGCGATCTCTTGCACGCGCAGGCCGAATGCACGCCGGACGCGCCCGCAGTGATCGATTGCCGAGATAGGCTGGCCTATCGCGAGATGCGCGGCCAAGTCGCGCGGCTGGCGCGGGAGCTCGCCGCTGCGGGAGTGGTTCGCGGCGATCGCGTCGCCGTGGCGCTTCCGCGCTCGGTCCATTTGAGCCTGGCGCTGATGGCGGCGCTCGAGGCCGGCGCCGCCTATCTGCCGCTCGACACGAGCTATCCCGACGAGCGTCTCGCTTACATGGTCGAGGATGCGGCGCCGCGGCTCATCGTCACCAATAGCGCTTTGCGCGGGCGTTTCGAGATGATGGCTTCCGTGCTGATCTTCGACGCGCTGGCCGCCATCGAAGCGGATGCGCCGCCTGCGCGCGTCGCGTCGCCGTCGCCAGAAGACGCGGCCTATGTCATCTACACGTCCGGCTCGACGGGACGGCCGAAGGGCGTCGTCGTTCCGCATGGAGCGGTGGTCAATCTCCTGCTCTGGCTGCAGCACGAATATCGCCTCACCAGCGATGACGTCGTGCTGCAGAAGACGCCTTGCAGCTTCGACGTCTCGGTCGGCGAATTCTTCTGGCCGCTGACGGCGGGCGCGCGCCTCGTGATGGCGCCGCCGGAAGCGGATCGCGATCCGGCGGAACTGCTGCGCGTCATTCGCGAGCATCGCGTCACGACGCTGAATTTCGTGCCCTCGCTGCTCTCCGCCTTTGTGGCGGCCACGCGCGCGACGCCGGGCGCCGAGCCGGAAAAGACCGCGCTGCGGCGCGTCTTCTGCATCGGCGAGCCGCTGCCGCGCGAGCTCGCGGAAGCTTTCGAGCGCACGTTCCATGCGCCGCTGCACAATGTCTACGGCCCGACCGAGGCGACGGTGGAGGTCACTTATCAGCCGGCTTTCGGCGCGGCGCTGGCGGCGGCGGAAGGGGTCGGCGTGCCGGTCGGACGCCCGCTCTGGAATTGCGGCTTGCGCGTGCTGGACGCACGGTTGCGTCCGGTCCCGATCGGCGTCGCCGGCGACCTCTTTCTGACCGGCGCGCAGCTCGCCCAATATTATTGGCGGCGGCCGTCGCTCACGGCGAGCCGTTTCGTCGCCGATCCAGAAGGCGACGGCCAACGAATGTATCGCACCGGCGACATCGCCCGTTGGCTGCCGAGCGGCGTTCTCGATTTTCTCGGCCGCAATGACGATCAGCTCAAAATCCGCGGCCAGCGCATCGAATTGGGCGAGATCGAGAGCGCGCTCCTCGAGCAGCCCGGCGTCGGTGGGGCGGCGGCGGTCGCGCGTCTCTTCGGCGCCGCCGCGGCGGAGGGCGACGCGCGCCAGATCGTCGCCTATGTGACGCCGGATGCGCCGGAGGGCGCGCTCGATCCGGAGGCGCTGCGCGCCGCTCTGGCGCGTCGCCTGCCGGCCTATATGACGCCGGTCGCCATTGTCGTGCTCGAGGCCTTCCCGCTCGGCGCGAGCGGCAAGCTCGATCGTAAGGCGCTGCCCGATCCGTCCGGGGATGCGCCGATGGCCCGCTCGCCGGCGCCCGGACTGGAGACGCTGCTCGCGGAAATATTCGTCGAGGTCCTGCGGCTCGAGACGGTCGGCGCGCAGGATGATTTCTTCTTTCTCGGCGGCGACAGCATTTCCGCCATCGGCCTCTGCGCTGCGCTGCGCAAGCGCGGATATAGGCTGCGGCCGCGCGACGTCTTCGAGCGGCGCAGCGTCGCCGCAATGGCGGCCGTGCTGCGCCGAGCCGAGGAAGGCGTGACGACGCTCCGCGACGACGGCGTCGACGCCGCGACGGTCGAGTCGCTGCGGGCGCGCCATGGCGCGATCGCCGCCGTTCTGCCGGCGCTGCCGCTGCAAGAGGGACTGCTGTTCCACGCCGGACTCGGGGACAGCGCGAGCCGCTACAACGCCGTCTCGCGCTTCACTCTCGACGGGCCGCTCGACGTCGGTCGGCTGCGCGACGCGCTCGAGGCGCTGTTGCGCCGCCATCCGCAGCTCGCGGCGATTTTCGACGTCGAGCAGGGCAAGGCGTTCCAAATTCTGCCGCTCGTCGAGGGGCCGCAGGCGCTGCGCCGCTGGCCCTGGAGCGAGCGTCTGCTGGCGGAGCTCGGTCCGCGGGAGCAGGCCGCCGCGCTCGAGAAAATCGAGCGCGAGGAACTCGCCCGCGACCTTCTGGCCGAGAGCGGCGGCCGCCGCATGCTGGCGCGCGCCCTGCTGCTTCGGCTGGCGGAAGAGCGCCATGCGCTTCTCCTCGTCTGCCATCATCTCATCGGCGACGGCTGGTCCTCCGGCGTGATGCTGCGCGATCTTCTCGCCGCCTACGCCGGCGCCGCGCTCACGCCGATCCTTCCCGATTACCCGAGCGTCGTCCGCCGCCTCGCCGCGCGCGACCCCGAGCCCGCCCGCGCCGCATGGCGGGAGGCGCTCGCCGGCGCCGCGCCGACCTTGCTGTTCGATCCCGCCGCCGCATTCGGCGAGACGCGCGAATTGCCGCTCGCACTGCGGCCTGGTCTGGCGAAGGAGCTGGAGGCGTTCGGACGCCGGCGCGGATTGACCCTCGCCACTCTCCTGCAGGGCGTTTTTGCGGCCGTTCTCGGCGCGATGACGGGGCGCAGCGATATCGTTTTCGGCGCGCCGGTTTCCGGCCGCTCGGAGGCGGAAGCCGGGCTCGACGCGCATATCGGGCTCTTCACCAACACGCTGCCCGTGCGCGTGCGCTTGCGGTCCGATCTGCCGCTCGCCCAGCAGCTCGCCGCGCTTCAGAGTCGGCAGATCGCCCTCATGGAGCATGACGGGCTCGGCCTCGGCGAGATCCAGCGCCTCGCCGGCGCCTCGACGCTGTTCGACACTCTGCTCGTCGTCGAGAATTATCCGGATGACGCGCGGCTCTACGCCGAGGAATTCGGGGGCCTGCAGCTCGTCGGCGCGCGCAATCGCAGCTATTCGCATTATCCGCTGACGCTGATGGCGCTGCCCGGCCGCGAATTGGAGCTGCGGCTCGAATATCGCGAGGGAGTCGCCGAGCCGGAGCGTCTCGGCCGCCGCATTGTCCAGCTGCTCGAGCAGCTCGTCGATGCGCCGGAAACGCCTCTCGCGTCGCTCGATCTGGTCACGCCGGACGAGCGCGAGACGATCGCGGCCGTCAATGACACGCACGTCGAGACGCCGGCGGCGACGCTCTGCGGCTTGCTCGAGGAGCAGGCGCGGCGCACGCCCGAGGCGCCCGCGCTGATCGACGCCGATCATGAGCTGAGCTATGCGCAGCTGCGTCGGCAGGTCGCGCGATTGGCGCGCGCGCTCGCCGAGGCCGGGGTTGGCCGCGGCGATCTCGTCGCGGTGGCTTTGCCGCGCTCGGCGCGGCTCTCCATCGCGCTGATGGCGGCGCAGCAGGCCGGCGCGGCCTATCTGCCGCTCGACACGAGCTATCCCGACGAGCGTCTCCACTTCATGGTCGAGGATGGAGCGCCGCGCCTCATCATCACAGACGAGGCGTCGCGAAGCCGGTTCGAGGGGCTGGCGCCGCTGCTCGCCTTCGACCGCTCGCCGCAAATCGGCGAAGCGGAGGAGGCGGGCTTCGCCTCTCCCGCCACGCCCGATGATCCGGCCTATGTGATCTACACTTCCGGCTCGACGGGCCGGCCGAAGGGCGTCGTCGTCTCGCATCGCGCCATCGTCAACCGCCTGTTGTGGATGCAGCACGAATATGGCCTCGGCGCGGGCGACGTCGTGCTGCAGAAAACACCGTCGAGCTTCGACGTCTCGGTCTGGGAATTCTTCTGGCCGCTGATGGCCGGGGCGGCTCTGGTCATGGCGCCGCCGGAGGCGCATCGCGATCCGGCGGAGATTCTGCGGCTCATCCGCGCGCATCGAGTCACCACGCTGCATTTCGTCCCCTCCATGCTCGCGGCCTTCGTGGCGGCGACCGACGCCGCGCGCGCCGCCGAGGCGGAGAGCCTGCGCTGCGTGTTCTGCAGCGGCGAGGCGCTGTCACGCGAGCTGGCGGAGGACTTCGAGGCGCTGTTCGGCGCGCCGCTGCACAATCTCTATGGGCCGACCGAGGCGGCGGTGGATGTGACCTTTCAGCCGGCCTTCGGCGCGGCGCTCGCGAGCCTCGAGACAGCGGGCGTTCCGATCGGCCGACCCGTTTGGAACACGGGCGTTCGCGTGCTCGACGCCTGGTTGCGCGAGACGCCGATCGGCGTCGCGGGCGATCTCTATCTGACTGGCGTCCAGCTCGCCGATGGCTATCTTCGGCGGCCGTCGCTGACGGCGAGCCGCTTCGTCGCCGATCCGCAGGCCGTGGGCGAGCGAATGTATCGCACCGGGGATATCGTCCGCCGACGGCCCGACGGCGCGCTCGACTATCTCGGGCGCAGCGACGATCAGATCAAGATTCGCGGCCAGCGCATCGAGCTCGGCGAGATCGAGAGCGTGTTGCGCGAGCTGCCCGGCGTGGAACAGGCGGCCGTCGTCGCGCGAGCCTCCGCGGCGGGTGGCATCGCCGGCGCCGATGAACGGCGGCTCGTCGGCTATGTGGTCGCGGCTGCGGGCGCCGCACTGGACCTCGAGGCGCTGCGCTGCGCATTGGCGTTGCGGCTGCCTCCCCATATGACGCCATCGGCGATCGTCGGCCTTGCGGGATTTCCGCTCTCCGCCAGCGGCAAGCTCGATCGCAAGGCGCTGCCGGAGCCGGAGGCTGCGCCGCGCCGCGCCGGCCGCAAGCCGACGCCCGGCGTCGAGATCGCGCTCGCCGATCTCTTCGCCCGCGCGCTCGGCGTCGATCAGCTGGACGCGGACGATGATTTCTTCGCGCTCGGCGGACATTCGCTGCTGGCGATGCGCCTCGCCGCAGATATTCAGCGCGAGATGAAGGTCTCCGTCTCGGTCGGCCAGCTGATGGCCGCGCCGAGCGTCGAGAGCCTCGCGCGCGAATTATTCGCGGAGCGGCGCGAGGAGGATCGCCGCGCCGGCTTCGCCGAGACGCTGCGTCTGCGCGCGGGCGAGGGGCCGCCGATCGTCTGCATCCATCCGGCCTCGGGCTTCTCCTGGCAATTCGGCGCGCTCACCCGCTATCTGCGCAGCGATTGGCCGGTGATCGCGCTGCAATCGCCGCGGCCTTCGGACCGATCGCCTCCTGCCGCAATATGGAGAGGTCTGCGATCGGCATCTCGCGACTCTGCGTGAAATCCAGCCCCACGGTCCCTATCGGCTGCTCGGCTATTCGCTCGGCGGCGTCGTGGCGCAGGCCATTGCGGCGCGTCTTTCGGCCGAAGGGGAGGAGATCGCCTTTCTCGGCCTGCTCGACACCTATCCTTCGGAAATCCAGGATTGGACCAAGCCGCTCGACGCGGCTGGCGAAGAGGAGATCGAGCGCGAGAAGGCGCTGTTCATGGACGCCTCGCAAGAGGCGCTCGATTCGACGCTCGCGCGCGAGAAGGCCGAGATGTTCGGCCACATCATGGCCAATTACGAGGACTCGGTCCGGCTGCTCGCCTCCGCGAAGACCCCTCGCTACGAGGGCGAGGCGACGCTCTTCGTCGCGCTGCGCACTTTGCCGGCGGGCATGGACGTCGAGGAGACGTGGCGGCCCTATGTCGGCGCGCTGAAATTCGTCGCCTTCGATTGTCCGCACACAGAAATCATCTCGCCGCGCATGCTGCGGGAGCTCGGCCCCGCGCTGAACGAGATTCTCGTCGCGATCGACGCGAAGCGAGGTCCCAAATGAGCGCTCTCGCACGCTTCTTCTGCAAATTCTCCAGCGATCGGACCAACATGACCCAACCTCGCATTTTGACCGATTTCAGCCTGTTGCGGGACAATCGCGATTTCCGCGTTGTGTTCGTGGCGCGGACGCTGTCGCTATTCGCGCTCGGCCTGCTCACCGTCGCGGTTCCCGTGCAGGCGTTGCAGCTGACCGGCTCACCCGCCGCCGCCGGATTCGTCGTCGCTTTCGGCGGCGTCGCGGCTTTCGTCGGCCTCCTCACGGGCGGCGTGCTGGCGGATCGCCACGATCGCCGCAAGCTCATCCTCTTCGCGCGCGGAACCTGCGGCCTCGGCTTCGTCGCGCTCGCCCTCAACGGGCTTGCGGCCGCGCCCTCGCTCGCCGTCGTCTATGCGCTCGCGGCCTGGGACGGCTTCTTCAGCGCATTGGGCGTGACGGCGCTGCTCGCCGCGACGCCGGCCATCGTCGGGCGCGAAAATCTCGCGGCCGCCGGCGCGCTCAATATGATCGCCATGCGGCTCGGCGGCGTCGCCTCGCCGGCGCTCGGCGGGCTGCTCATCATGTCGGTAGGCGTCGGCTGGGCCTATGCCTGCGCCGCGGCCGGCGTGCTGGCGACGCTGGTGCCGCTGATGCGCCTGCCGCCGCTGCCGCCGCCCAAGGGCGCGAGCCTGGAGACGCCGGCGCGCGCACTTCTGTCGGGCGTGCGCTATCTCTTCGAAAATCGCATCGTCGGCGCCGTGGTCGCAGTGGGGACGCTGGCGAGCCTCGCCGGCGGCGCGCGCGTGCTGTTTCCGGCGCTCGCGAGCGCCTACGGAGACGGCCCGGCCGATGCGGGGCTCATGTATTCCGCCGTTCCGCTCGGCGCGATGCTCGGCGCGACGACGAGCGGCTTCGTCACGCGCCTCGCGCGTCCGGGCCTCGCTCTGCTCGCCTGCGCCGCGGCCGCATTCGCGGCGCTGGCCGCGCTCGGCGCCGTCGGCGGACTGGTTCCGGCGCTGCTCGTCCTCGTCGTCTATGGCTATCTCGGGTCCATCGTCTCGCTGCTGCAATTCATGCTGGTGCAGAAGAACACGCCGGACCGGCTGCGTGGGCGCGTCAATGGACTCTGGACCGCGCAATTCATCGTCGGCGACGCGCTCGGCGCGCTTCTGCTCGGCCTGCTCGGGGGGATTTTCCCGCCCGCGCTGGCGGTGGGCGCCTTCGGCCTCGCCGCTCTTTTCTCCTTCTTGCCGATGGCGGGGGCCTTCGGCGCGCTGCGCCGATCGCCGGCCGAATCCGCCGCCGAAGGCGTGGCGATCGAAAAGGAAAAGCAGAGCCTCGCGCCCTCCGGTTGAGGCGCGACGCTCAGAACCAAACGAGGACCGCTTTCTTCGCTAACGCGACGGCGCTTGCCGCCGCGGCCGGGAGCGCGCGTCCCGCTCGACCGATTTTCATTCGTCCACAAAGGAGCGTTCCGATGGACGCGATTGTCGCAGAGAGACCTTCCAGAGAGATTTCGGCGCAGGCCGAAACGCCCGTCGTTTCTGTTCAGCTCGCCCCATTTCGCCATAGAGGCCTATGGCGTTTTCGAGCGAATACGCACGCCCGCGGTCGGCGGCGGGGGCGCAGACAGCGTTCTGCAGGCGGCGGTCGACGCTGCGCTGGCGAGAGCGCGTCGCGCAGGACAGGATCATCCGATCGTCGTCGGCGCGATCCCCTTCGACTCGCGTCAGCCCTCCTTCCTCTTCGCGCCGAAGACGCATCGCATCAGCGCGCCACGCATGGCGATGAGCGCGCCAGAGGCGAAGGCCAGTGTTCCCGCGCTCTGGTATCGCAGCGTGCCGGGACAGAGCGGTTTCGAGGAGGCCGTCGCCCAGGCCGTCGCCAATTTTCGTGACGGCCATGCGCGCAAGGCGGTGCTGTCGCGCATTCTCGAGATCGAATTCGCCGAGCGCGTCGATGCCGTCGCGATTCTCGAAATTCTGCGGCGCCAGAATCCCGCCGGCTATCACTTCCACGCGCCGCTGCCCGACGGCGGCGTTCTGCTCGGCGCGAGCCCCGAGCTGCTCATCCGCAAGATCGGCGGCTCCATCCGCTCCAATCCGCTGGCGGGCTCGGCGAAGCGCGTCGCAGAGCCGGAAGAGGATGCGCGCATCGGGCGTTGTCTCCTGCAATCGAGCAAGGACAATTTCGAGCATAGGCTGGTGATCGACGAAATCCGCCGTCTGCTCGAGCCCTTATGCGCCGAGCTGCGCATCCCGGACGAGCCGGCGCTGATGAACACTCCGACCATGTGGCATCTCTCGACCTCCATCTCCGGCGAACTCGCCGACGGACGTCTCTCCGCGCTGCAGCTCGCGAGCCTGCTGCATCCGACGCCGGCCATATGTGGGTCGCCGACCGCGCAGGCGCGCATGCTGATCGAGCGGCTGGAGCCTTTCGATCGCGGATTCTTCGCTGGAATCGTCGGCTGGTGCGATGAGAGCGGCGATGGCGAATGGGCGATCGCCATTCGTTGCGGCACGGTGAACGAGATGGTCGTGCGCCTGTTCGCGGGAGCGGGGATCGTCGAGGCCTCCGACCCGCGCGCCGAATGGGCCGAAACGGAAGCCAAGCTCGCCACCATGCTGCGCGCTTTCGGCGTCGAGCGGGGGATCGTGCAATGAGCGTCGATTTCACTCCCTGGCCCGAAGATTTCGCGCGCCGCTATCGCGAGAAGGGCTATTGGCGCGGCGAGCCTTTGACCGCTCTCCTCGCGAAGCGGCTGGAGATCGCTCCGCACGCGACGGCGCTTCTCTGCGGCGAGCGCCGCTTCAGCTACGCCGAGCTCGACGCCTGGTCGACGAGCCTCGCCATAGGCTTCTCGCGCCAAGGCCTGCGCGCCGGCGACACGGCGCTCGTTCAGCTCCCGAATGTTGCCGAATTCTACGCGGTGTTCTTCGCTCTGCTGAAAATCGGCGTCGCGCCCGTCAATGCGCTGTTCAGCCATAATCGCCTCGAGCTCTCGGCCTATGCGGAGCAGATACGGCCCGCGCTTCTTGTCGCCTGCGCGCGGCATCCGCTGTTCGCGAATGGCGCTTATGTCGAAGCCTTGCAGATCGCCATTCCGGCGCTGCGCGTCGTGCAGATTCTCGGCGAGACGTCTTATGCGGAAAGCCTCGCGCCTTTTGCCGAGCGTCGCTACGACGTCTCGGCCAACGAGTTGCGCGGCTCCGCGCCGGGAGAGGTCGCGTTTCTGCAATTGTCGGGCGGCAGCACGGGGGCGCCCAAGCTCATCCCGCGCACGCATGACGATTATTATTACAGCCTGCGCCGCAGCGCGGAGATTTGCGGCTTGACCGAGAACAGCCGCTATCTCTGCGCGCTGCCGGTGCCGCATAATTTTCCGCTCAGCTCGCCGGGCGCGCTTGGCGTGTTTCACATGGGCGGGACGGTCGTGCTGGCGCCGGACCCGAGCCCGTCCGTCTGCTTCGATCTCGTCCGCCGCCATGGCGTCGACATCGCCGCCGTCGCGCCGCCGATCGCCATGCTCTGGCTGGAGGCCGTGGCCGATGAGGCGCCGCTTTCGAGCCTGCGCCTATTGCAGGTCGGCGGCGCGCGGCTCGGCGAAACGGTCGCGCGGCGCATTCCCGCGACGCTCGGCTGCCGCTTGCAGCAAGTGTTCGGCATGGCCGAAGGGCTGGTGAATTATACGCGCCTCGACGATGACGAGGAGACGATCTTCACGACGCAGGGACGGCCCATGTGCGAGGACGACGAGGTGAAGATCGTCGATGCGCAGGGCGCGCCGGTCGGCGCCGGCGAGATCGGCGAATTGCTGACGCGCGGGCCTTATACGTTCCGCGGCTATCATCGCGCCGCCGAGGAGAACGCCCGCGCCTTCGACGCCGAGGGCTTCTATCGCTCCGGCGATCTCGTGCGCATGACGGAGACGGGACATATTCAAGTCGTCGGGCGCAAGAAGGATCAGATCAACCGCGGCGGCGAGAAATTCGCGGCCGAGGAACTCGAGACTCTGCTGCTGACGCACGCCCAAGTCGCCGACGCTGCGCTGGTCGCGACGCCCGACGCGCTGATGGGCGAGAAGAGCTGCGCCTGCGTCGTGGCGCGCGGCGATGTGCGGCCGCTCGCTCTGCGCAAGCATTTGCGCGCGCTCGGCGTCGCGGAATTCAAGCTGCCGGATCGATTCGAATTTCTCGAGCGGCTGCCGGTCACGGCCGCCGGCAAGATCGACAAGCGCGCCTTGCGCGATCTCGTCTCGAGCGGACCCGCTTCCTGATGCGTGGAGAGGAAACGACAATGGCCATTCCCCGGCTTCCGACCTATTCCCTGCCGCGGCCCGAGGATTTTCCGAGGAACAAGGTCGGCTGGACTTTCGCGCCCGAGCGCGCCGTGCTGCTCATTCACGACATGCAGGATTATTTCCTGCATTTCTTCGGCGAGGAGAGCCCGCTCGTCGCGCAGCTCGTCGCCAATGTCGCGGCGCTGCGCGCCTTCTGCAAGTCGCGCGGCGTTCCAATCGTCTACACGGCCCAGCCGATCGACCAGAGCCCGAAGGATCGCGGCCTGCTGAACGATATGTGGGGGCCGGGGCTGAATGCGCATCCGCAGCTGAAGGACATAGCCGCGGCGCTGGCGCCTGACAGCGATGATACGGTGCTCGTCAAATGGCGCTACAGCGCGTTTCAGCGTTCGCCGCTCGAAGCGATGATGAAGGACTGGGGCCGCGATCAGCTCGTGATCTGCGGCGTCTATGGGCATATCGGATGCCTGACGACAGCGCTCGATTCCTTCATGCGCGATTTCGAGACCTTCGTCGTCGGCGACGCCATCGCCGATTTCTCGGCGGAGGATCACGACATGACGTTGCGACATGTCGCCGGCCGCTGCGGCGTCGTTGTCGCAGCGGATGCGCTGATCGGCGCGCCGGCGCCGCGCCTGACGCGCGCGCAAGTCGAGGCGCGCGTGCGATCCCTCGTCTCGCTCGATGGGGAGACTTTCGATCCAAGCGAAAATCTCATGAACTATGGGCTCGATTCAATTCGCGTCATGACGCTGGTGACAGAGTGGCGCAAGCTCGGCGTCGAGATCGGCTTCGTCGATCTCGCCGATAATCCGACGCTCGACGGCTGGTGGGCGCTGATCGAGCGCAAGCTCGCAGCGGCGTGACCATCATCGTCACGAAAGGAGGGGCGAGATGAATTCTGCGCAGAGCCCGCAGATGGGCTTCACCGGCAAGAGCGTCTGGGTGACGGGCGCGGGCAGGGGATCGGCCTTTGCGCTGCGACGACATTCGTCGCGCTCGGCGCGAATGTCGTCGGGCTGGACAAAGCCTTCGCCGAAGCGCGCTATCCTTTTCGCACGCTCATCGTCGATATCGCCGATCACGAGCAGGCGGAGCGCGCCTGCGCGCATCTGCTGGACGAAGCGGGGCGGCTGGATGTGCTCGTCAACGCGGCGGGAATTCTGCGTCTCGGCGCGACGGAGGAGGTGAGCCTCGAGGATTGGCGCGCCTCTTTCGACGTCAATGTCTCGGGGCCTTTCATCTGCTCCGCAACACGATCGCTCAATTCAAGCGCCAACGCTCCGGCGCCGTGGTCACGGTCGGGTCCAATGCGGCGCATGTTCCGCGCCTGTCGATGACCGCCTATTGCGCCTCCAAGGCTGCGCTCGCCAGCCTGACGCATTGCGTCGCGCTGGAGCTGGCGCCCTATGGGGTGCGATGCAATCTCGTCTCTCCCGGCTCGACCGACACGCCCATGCAGCGCGCCATGTGGCGCGCGCCGGACGCCGAGCAACGCGTCGTCGCCGGCTTTCCAGAGGCTTTCAAGCTCGGCGTTCCACTCGGCAAGATCGCGACGCCGCAGGAGATCGCCAATGTCATCGCCTTTCTGGCGTCGGATCTCGCGAGCCATATCGTCATGCAGGACATTGTCGTCGATGGCGGCGCCGTACTGACAGCCTAGCATTACAGTTGTTTTTGAAATGAGCTCGCCGCGCTTCGGCTTGATGCGCTCGTCGCCATAGCGACCATGCGATGACAAAGTCGGGACGAATTCGTTTTCGTGCGAGGCGCGTCTCGCCATCCGTCTGCATCTCCTCAGGGAGATGGCGGCGTGGAGGGCCGTGACGACAGCCGCCTGAGATACCACTGATCGGTCGCTGTGCGGCCGCGTCCGGTTAATGACTCGCCGCACGCATCATGTCGAGGCGTGAACGGAACTCCTCGGCGACTCCTTGCGCGTCGAGCGAGTCACGAATAATGCGTGGCTTGATGAAAATGATGATTTCCGAGCGATCCTTGTTCCGGGTCGTGCTGCCGAATAGATCGCCGAGATAGGCGAGATGCCGAAGGCCGGAATGCCGTCCTTGGTGTTGTTCTCCTGCTCGCTGATCAGGCCGCCAAGCAGAACTGTCTGCCCGCTCCGGACCGAGACCGTCGAATGCACGCGCCGCTGCGAGATCGTCGGGGTCAGGCTCGAATTCACCGGATTGGAAATTTCTTGCTCGACCTCGAGCTGGACAACGCCATTGGCATGCACATGCGGCCACACTTTTAGAATGACGCCAGTGTCGCGCATTTGAATCGAGTTGACGATGGTGTTGGAAGTCGACAGCACCGTCGCCGATCCTGTCGAAATCGGGACTTCCTGGCCCACTTGCAGGAGCGCCGGTTGATTGTCCGATACGACGAGCGAGGGGGAGGACAGCACTTTGACGCTGGTCAGCGTTGTCAACGCGTTCAGCACCACATGAGGCTGCGCCTCCGGTCCCAGCAGCAAATTGAAGCCTGGCAACACGCGTTGAAGGACGAGGTTCGATACGATATCCGTCGTGGA